>DATLZP010000174.1:0-3785 GCA_035573935.1 Actinomycetota bacterium | reverse complement strand
CGGATGGCGTGCCGTTCCGGGTGCATCCCGGCGAGGGCGTCCCCCCGGGCGTAGCGGACGTACTGGCGGAACGTCGAGACCGGGTCGGGGCGGAGCCGCCAGCGGACCACGGCCTCCCGGGCCAGGCGCATGTCGAGGCCGAGCTCCCGGAAGCGGTGGTCCACGTACATGTCCTCCCCCACGTCGAGCCACTCCGGGTAGCCGCCGGCGGCCTCGATCGCGCTCCGCCGGTAGGCGACGGAGCGGGAGGAGGGCATGAACGTGGCCTCGTCGAGCTCCTCCGGCCCCGGCATGTTCACGCAGGCCAGGCAGGCCTGGAGGAACCCCTCGGCGATGGGCTCGGTCACGCCCATCGCCACGTCGGCCCCGGCCTCGATGGGGGCCAGCAGGCGGGCCAGCCACTCCGGATGGAGCACGCAGTCGGCGTCGGTGCAGGCGATCACGTCGTGGCGGGCGTGGGCGATGGCCCGGTTCCGGCCCCGGGAGATGTTCGCCCCCGGCTCGTGGAGGACCGTGATCCCCTCCTCGGCCCGCAGGATCTCCAGGGTCCCGTCGGTCGAGCCGCCGTCCACGATCACCACCTCGTCGGGGGGCCGGGTCTGGGCCCGGAGGGAGTCGAGGAACGCCCCCACCTCGAGGGCCGCGTCCTTCACCGTGGAGATCAGCGAGACGGGCACGGCACCCATCCTCTCAGCCCCGGTAGGCGCGGAGCGTCCCCCGGGCCGTCTCCTCCCAGGAGAAGCGCTCCGCCCGGGCCCGGCCCCGCAGCGCCAGCCGCTCGGCGGTCTCCCGGTCGGCGAGGACCTCGACCAGGGCCCGGGCCAGCTCCCGGACGGAGCGGGGGTCCACGAGCAGCGCGGCGTCGCCGGCCACCTCGGGGATGGAGGAGGAGGCGGAGGCGATCACCGGGATCCCCCGGGCCATCGCCTCCAGCACGGGCAGCCCGAACCCCTCGTAGAGCGAGGGGTAGACGAACAGGTCGGCCCCCCGGTACAGGGCGTCGAGCGCCTCGCCCCCCACCGGGCCGGTGAGCAGGACCTCCCCCCGTCCCCGGAGGGCGAGCTCCCGGTGGAGGGCGTGCGCGTGCCAGCCGAGCGGTCCGGCCAGGACCAGGGCGTGGGGGAAGCCCTCCGCCGCCGCCCGCCGGTAGGCCCGGACCAGCCGGACGAGGTTCTTGCGGGGCTCCAGGGTCCCCACGTAGAGCAGGTACGGGCGGGGGATCTTCAGCCGGTCCAGGACCGCGTCGGTGTCCACGGCGGCCGGGGGGAGGGCGGCGGCGAGGGGCACCACGTGGACCCGTTCGGGGGCCACCCGGGTCCGCTCCACCAGGTCCTCCGCCGTGTGGCGGGAGGGCGTGAGGATGGCATCGGCCCGCCGGACCGCCGCCCGGAGCCCCGCCCGGTACAGGAGCCGCCAGGGCCGGGGGAACGCCCGCGGGTAGCGGAGGAAGGCCAGGTCGTGGACCGTGACCACCAGCCGCTGCCCCGGCCCGGCCGGGGGGACGGCGGCGGGGTTCGGGGCGTGCACGACGTCCAGGCCGCGCAGCCGCTCGGGGAGGGGGGGACGGCCCAGCAGGTCCCAGAGCGGGTACAGGCGCCGGATCCTCCCCGGCAGGCGTTCCACAGGGAGCCCGGCCAGCCACGGCTCGGGGGCGGCGTCGAACGCCGCGTGGAACGCCACCACCTCCAGCCCGGGCTCGACCCGGCGCAGGGCCGGCACGAGCTCCCGGACGTAGGTGCCGATCCCGCCGGGGGCCTTCGAGAAGAGCTGGTCGACGTGGATCGCGACCGAGGTCACCGGGGAGCCTCGATGCAGGACACGCCCTCCGGGCCCACCGTGGCCGCGTGCTGGGTCCCGGGATCCAGGTCCAGGCGATCGCCCGGGCCGAGCCCGACGTCGCCCTCCCGGGTGTGGAACACGATCCCCCCCGCCAGGCAGAACAGGACCTTGTGGTAGGGGTGGTCGTGCCACCCGAACCGGTCGCCGGGCCCGTTCGACCACTCCCGGGCCGGGCCGCACCCCTCGGCCCGGAAGGCCTCGAGGGCCCCGGCCCGCCCCGTCACCGCCCGGGGGGTCCTCCTCGCCGCCACGGTCCCGCAGTCTGCCACGAGGACCGGCGGCGGCTAGCGGGCGTCCCCCCGGCCGTTCGTGGAGGGCGTCCCCCGCCGGGCGAAGGGGAGCCTGGCCGGGGCGGCCCACGGCCGGCGCATCAGCCGCCGGGCCTGGACGGCGCCCTGGCCGCAGGCCTGGAGGCGCCCCTCCAGCACCCACGGGTCCGGCTTCGGCACCTCCTCCCGGAAGAAGCGCTCCAGCGCGAGGAGGATGGCCCGCTCCTCCTCGGGGGAGAGACCGTCGGGGAGCTCGATCAGGCGGTCGTCGCTCACGGCTGCGTCGGCTAGAGGGGGATGTTCCCGTGCTTGCGGGGCGGGACGCTCTCCCGCTTCATCGAGAGCATCCGGAGGGCCCGGATCAGCCGGGACCGGGTCTCCCGGGGGATGATCACGTCGTCGACGTAGCCCCGCTCCGCCGCCAGGTACGGGTTGGCGAACTTCCGCTGGTACTCGGCGATCAGCTCGGCCCGCCGGCGCTCCGGGTCCTCGGCCCGCTCGATCTCCCTGCGGAACACGATGTTCACCGCCCCCTCCGGGCCCATCACGGCGATCTCGGCGGTGGGCCAGGCGAACGCCACGTCCGCCCGGAGGTGCTTGGAGTTCATCACGACGTAGGCGCCCCCGTAGGCCTTCCGGGTGATCACGGTCATCCGGGGCACCGTGGCCTCGGCGAACGCGTAGAGGAGCTTCGCCCCGTGCCGGATGATCCCCCCGTACTCCTGGGCCGTCCCCGGCAGGAACCCCGGCACGTCCACCAGCGTGACGATGGGGACGTTGAACGCGTCGCAGAACCGCACGAACCGGGAGCCCTTCTCCGAGGCGTCGATGTCGAGCGTGCCGGCCAGGACCTTGGGCTGGTTGGCCACCACCCCCACGGTCCGGCCGTCCAGGCGGGCGAAGCCGACCACGATGTTCATGGCCCAGAACGGGAAGACCTCCAGGAACTCCCCGTCGTCCACGATCCGCCGGATCACCTCGTGCATGTCGTAGGGCTCCTTGGGGGAGTCCGGCACCAGGAGGTCGAGGCCCTCGTCGAGCCGCTCGGGGTCGTCGGTCGGCGCGTAGGACGGCGGGTCCTCCAGGTTGTTCGACGGCAGGAACGACAGGAGGTACCGGACCTGGGCCAGGCACTCCTCCTCGTCGTTGGCCACGAACGAGGCCACCCCGGAGCGGCTGGCGTGGGTCATGGCCCCCCCCAGCTCCTCGAACGAGACCTCCTCCCCGGTGACGGCCCGGATCACGTCGGGGCCGGTGATGAACATGTGCGAGGTCTCCCGGACCATGAACGTGAAGTCCGTGAGGGCGGGGGAGTAGACGGCGCCCCCGGCGCAGGGCCCCATGATCACGCTGATCTGAGGGATCACCCCGGAGGCCCGCACGTTCCGCTCGAAGATGTGGCCGTAGCCGGCCAGCGAGGCCGCCCCCTCCTGGATCCTGGCCCCGCCGGAGTCGTTGATCTGGATGAACGGGGCCCCCGTGGACATCGCGAGGTCCATCACCTTGCAGATCTTCTGGGCATGGACCTCGCCCAGCGAGCCCCCGAACACCGTGAAGTCCTGGGCGGCGACGAAGACCCGGCGGCCGTCGATCGTCCCGTAGCCGGTGACCACGCCGTCGCCCGGGGGGCGCTTGCGCTCCATCCCGAAGTCGTGGGCCCGGTGGACCACGAGCGGG
>DATLZP010000173.1:0-2811 GCA_035573935.1 Actinomycetota bacterium | reverse complement strand
GGCGTTCAGCCCGGTCCCCACGGCCGTCCCCCCCAGCGGGAGGTCGGCCAGGCGCCCGGCGGCCGAGCCGAGCCGCTCGATGCCCCGCCGGACCTGGTCCGCGTAGGCCGCGAACTCCTGCCCGAGGCGGACGGGCGTGGCATCCATCAGGTGGGTCCGGCCCACCTTCACGACGTCGTCGAAGGCCCGGGCCTTCGTCCGCAGGACGCCCTCCAGCCGCTCCAGGGCCGGGACCAGGCGCTCGGCCAACCCCAGTAGCGCCGCCAGCCGGATGGCCGTGGGGATCACGTCGTTCGACGACTGGCACATGTTCACGTGGTCGTTCGGATGGACGAGCCTCGAGCCGCGCTCCTGGCCCAGCAGCTCCGAGGCCCGGTTGGCGATCACCTCGTTCGCGTTCATGTTCGTGGACGTCCCGGAGCCGGTCTGGAAGACGTCCACCACGAAGTGCCCGTCGAGGTCGCCCCGCTCCACCTCCTCCGCCGCCCGCCCGATGGCCTCGGCCAGCCGGGGCTCGAGGAGCCCGAGCTCCGCGTTCACCGCCGCCGCGGCCCCCTTCAGCAAGCCGAGGGCGCGGACGAACCGCCGGGGGAACCGCAGGCCGGAGATCCGGAAGTTCTCCACGGCCCGCTGGGTCGACGCCCCCCAGTAGGCGTCCGCCGGCACGCGGACCTCGCCCATGCTGTCGCGCTCCACCCGTTCCCCGGTCATCGTGGCCCTCCCCTCGCGGACGTCCGGGGGGCAGGGTACCGGCCCCCGCCGGGGCCGACCCGGGCCCCGACACCGCTACCCTTCCGGCGTGGCCCACCTCGTCACGCTGATCCCCGGCGACGGGATCGGGCCGGAGGTCGCGGCGGCCGCCCGGCTCGTCCTGGACGCGGCCTGTCCCCACCTGGCCTGGCGGGAGGAGGACGCCGGTGCGACGGCGCTGGAGCGCCGCGGCGCCCTGCTCCCCGAGCGGACCCTGGACGCGATCCGGGAGGCCCGGGTGGCGCTCAAGGGGCCCGTCACCACGCCGGTGGGGACCGGGTTCCGCAGCGTGAACGTGGCGCTCCGGCGGGAGCTCGACCTGTTCGCGGCGGTCCGTCCGGCCCGGTCGCTGCCGGGGGTCCCCACCCGGCACGAAGGGGTGGACCTGGTGGTGGTCCGGGAGAACACGGAGGACATCTACCGGGGGATCGAGTTCGCCCCCGGCGCGCCCGAGACGGCCCGGCTCCGCGAGCTCCTGGCCCGCCTGGCCGGCTCCCGGCTCCGGGAGGACGCGGCGGTCACCGTGAAGCCCATCTCGGTGAGCGGGACGCGGAGGATCGTCCGGTTCGCGCTCGACCTGGCCCACCGCCAGGGCCGGCGGACCGTGACGGTCGGCCACAAGGCGAGCATCATGCGGTTCTCCGACGGGCTCTTCCTGGAGACGGCCCGGGAGGAGGCGGCCGCCGTCCCGGAGCTCCACCTCGAGGACGTCCCGATCGACCAACTCTCGATGCGGCTGGCCCGGGAGCCGGAGCGGTTCGACGTGCTCCTCCTGCCGAACCTGTACGGCGACATCCTGTCCGACCTCTGCGCCGGCCTGGTGGGAGGGCTCGGGCTCGCCCCGGGAGCCAACCTCGGGTGGGAGTACGCCGTCTTCGAGCCCGTCCACGGCAGCGCCCCGGACATCGCCGGTCGGGGGGTGGCGAACCCCGTGGCCATGATCCGCTCGGGCGCGATGCTCCTCCGCCACCTGGGGGAGGAGGGGGCGGCCCGAGCCGTGGACGACGCGCTGGACGCCGTCCTGGCCGAGGGGAGGATCCGGACGCCGGACCTCGGAGGCTCGTCGAGCACGATGGAGGTGGCGGAGGCGGTGGCGGCCCGGGCGGCGGCGGCTCGAGACCCCGGCCTGGGTGGTCAAGCCGGCCGACGCGCGCTAGAACAATGACGCACCCGACGCGGCGGGTGCGACGACGGAGACGCGAGCAGACGGGAGGGAGCCATGGCCGGCAACGTCGGCGACCGGATCATCGTCGAGTCCGAGCAGGTCGGGACGCCCACCCGGGAGGGGGAGATCCTCGAGGTCATCCAGGGCGAGGTGGGGATCCGCTACCGGGTGCGGTGGGCCGACGGCCACGAGACGATCTTCACGCCGAGCAGCGGGTCGGCCCGGATCGTGTCGCGGGAGGAGGCCCGGACGGGGAGCTAGGCGGGTCCCGACCCCCCCGGCGCCGTCCCCGGGCCCCGACCGGGGCCCTCCGGTCGGAGCTCTCAGCAGCCCGGCTGCCCCGGGTGGCCGCAGCACCCGTCCCGGAGGGCCCGGGCCCGGTTGCGGAGCGTGAGGCCGAGCTTCACCGCGGCCGGGGCATCGGAGGTCCGCCAGTTCGTGAAGAAGGCCCGAGCCCGGCGGCGCACCTCACGTCCGAACCCCACGGCCCCCATGGTAGCGGCGCCGTGGGAGACTACGGGCCCGATGCCGTCCGAGGCGCGGTCGACCACCGCTCCCACGCCGCTCCGGCTGGCCTCCTTCCTGCTCACCGCGGGAGGCGGGCTGGCCGCCGGGCTCGGCGCGCTGCTCCCCTGGGCCGTGCTCGCCTACCCGGGGTTCGGGCCCTCCGAGGTCCCCGGGGTCGACCTCTGGGAGGGCCGTGTCGCGTTGGCCTGCGCCCTGGCCGTCCTGGTGGCGATCCCGGCCTCCCGCCTGGTGGGCCGTCGGCCCGCGTGGGGGGCCCTGATCCTGGCGGCGGGCCTGCTGGCCGGGGCCATGGCCACGGCGGCGCTGGCCGGGGGCGCGGACCGCCTGGCCGGTCCCCCCGCCCGGGCGATCGCCCGTGAGCTGGCCCG
>DATLZP010000172.1:0-2714 GCA_035573935.1 Actinomycetota bacterium | reverse complement strand
GGCCCTCGTGCCGTTCGTGGGCCGCACCCCCGACGCGCTCCAGGCCGTGGCCGAGGCCGGGGCCAGGGTGGCGCGGGCCGGGGAGGCCCTGGCCGGCGGCCTGGGGGCCCTCCCCGGTGGTCCGGCCGCGCTGGGCCCGGTGGAGGGGAGGCTGCCCATCGAGGCCTACGAGCGCCTGGCGGGCTCGGTGGCGGCGGCCGAGGGATCGCTCGGGGAGGCGCTGGCCGCCCTCCGCCCGGCCCCCACGTCGCTCCTCCCGGCGTCCGTGCTCCGGGCCCGCCTCGCCGCACAGGCCATGGTGGAGGAGCTCCACGACCTCCTGGGGACGGCCGGCGGACTGCTCCGGGAGCTGCCCGCGTTCCTCGGCGCCGACCGGCCCCGGCGCTACTTCTTCGGGGCCGAGAACCCGGCCGAGCTGCGGGGGACCGGTGGGCTGGTCGGGGCCTACGCCATCCTGGAGGTGCGGGACGGCCGACCCACGTTCTCCCGGTTCCGACCGATCCAGAGCCTGCCCCTCCTCGACCGCCACGACGTCCCCGGCCCCACCGACGACTACGTCCGGAACTACGACCGGTTCCGGGACGGGAACGGCTTCTGGCTCAACATCAACATGACCCCCGACTTCCCCACGGCGGCCCGGGCCATCCTCACGGCCTACGAGGCGGCGACCGGGGAGCCGCTCGACGGCGTGGTCACCACCGACCCCGTGGCCCTGGCGTCGATCGTGGAGGCCACGGGTCCGGTCCGCGTCCCCCGGCTGGGGGTCGAGCTCGACGCCGAGGAGCTCGTCCCGTTCCTCACGGTCGAGGCCCGGGCGCTGTTCGAGGAGGGGGCGCGGCGGAAGGCCGTCCTGGGGGAGGTGTCGGCCGCCGTCCTCGATCGGTTCCTCCGGGATCGGCCCTCCCTGGAGGGCCTGGCCGGCGTGATGCGGACCGCGTCCGCCGGACACCTCCGCGTCTTCTCGGCGGACCCCGCGGTCGAGGCCCTCCTGGAGCGGACCACGGTGGGCGGCACGCTCCCCGTCACCGACGGCGACTTCGTGGGGTTCGTCCAGAACAACGCCGGGGCGAACAAGCTCGACCTGTACCAGCGGACCACGCTCTCCTACGACGTCACGCTGGGCGACGGGGGCACCGCCTCGGGCGTGCTCGCCGTCTCCCTGGAGAACCGGGCTCCGCGCGACGCCGTCGCCCCCTCCCGGGCCGAGGGCCTGGCGCCGCTCGAGAACGCGGCCCTGGTCCAGCTCTACTGCGCGCGGGGTTGCCTGCCCCGGTCGTTCGTCCAGGACGCGCGGCGGCTCGACCTCCGGGGCGGGGTGGAGCGCGGCTACCCGTTCCTGCGGACGTTCGTCCGGATCCCCCGGGGGGATACCCTGCGCCTGGCGGCCTCGTTCGAGCTGTCGGAGGCCTGGGACGGCGACGGCTCGGGCGGGACGTACCGGCTCACCGTGCTCACGCCGCCCACGATCGAGCCGGTCCGGGTCTCGATCGCCATCCGCCTCCCCCCCGGGATGGGCCTGCGATGGTCCGACCCGGCCCTTGAGCGCGAGGGCGACGCGCTCCGCTACGAGGGCACCCCCGGACGCCGGCTGGACATCGCGGTGCGGTTCGAGCCGCCCCTGCCGGTGCGGCTGTGGCGCGACCTGCTCGAGGTGCTCTCGACGCCGGTGCTGCCGCTCTGACCGGGGCCGGCCCTAGCCGAGGTTCCCCAGCACCGCCTGGAGGATCCGGATCACGCCGGGGCCCGCCACCACGATGAAGAGCGCCGGCAGGATGCAGAGGATCAGCGGGAAGACGATCTTCACCGGCATCTGCTGGGCCTGCTTCTGCGCCCTCTGGCGGCGCCGGATCCGGAGGTCCCGGGACTGCGCCCGGAGCACCTGGGCGATGGGGACGCCGAACACGTCGGCCTGGACCATGGCCAGCACGAAGCCGTTCAGCTCCTCGACGTCGGTCCGGGCGGCGAGGTTCTTGAAGGCGTCGGCCCGCGACACGCCGAGCTGGATCTCCTGGAGCATCCGGGCCAGCTCCCGGGAGAGCGTCCCGGGGACCGTCTTCACCACCTGCCCGATGGCCGCGTTCAGCGACAGGCCGGCCTCCACGCTGATCGTGAGGAGGTCGAGGGTGTCGGGGAGGGCCCGGAGGATCTCCTTCTGCCGGGCCTGCACCTTGCGGTCCAGGACCGCGTCCGGCGCGAAGAACCCCACGCCGGTGAGGAGCAGGACGATCCCGATCTGGGTCAGGCGGGGCATCCCCAGGAGGCTCGTGACCAGGATGCCGAAGGCCAGCCCGGCCACCCCGCCGATCATCTTGAACGCCGCCATCCGCTCGGCGTCCCACCCCGCGGGGCTCCCGGCCAGCACGAGCTTCTTCGCGTAGCGCTCCCGGGCCCCGATCGGCGTGAAGCGGCGGGCCCCCCGCCCGGCCATCTCCACGAGGGGCAGGATGGCCCGCTGGACGAACCCCCGGGACAGCTCCTGCTCCCGGAGGTTGGGGATCGCGCTCGTGCTGCTCGAGCCCACCTGGGCCTCGAGCAGCCGGAGGGTCCGCTTCCGCTCGCCGAGCGAGAAGTCGAGGGCCAGGCCGAGCAGGAGCACCGAGCCGAACGTGCAGAGCAGCGCGAGGACGAGGAACGCCGTGCTAGACATCGAGCCGCACCAGCCGCTTGATCCAGACGAACCCCAGCGCGAGCAGGCTCACGCCCGTGATCAGCAT
>DATLZP010000171.1:0-10546 GCA_035573935.1 Actinomycetota bacterium | reverse complement strand
GCTGTTCGGGCACCCGGAGGTCTACATCCTGATCCTGCCGGCGTTCGGGATCGTCTCCGAGGTCCTCCCGGTCTTCGCCCGCAAGCCCCTGTTCGGCTACCCGTTCATGGTCTTCTCCGGGATCGCCATCGGGTTCATCGGCTTCGGCGTGTGGGCCCATCACATGTTCGCCGTCGGCCTGGGGCCCGTCGCCAACACCGCGTTCGGGATCTCCACGATGATCATCGCCGTGCCGACCGGCGTGAAGATCTTCAACTGGCTCGGCACGCTCTGGAAGGGAGACATCCGGTTCACGACGCCCTTGCTGTTCGCCGTGGCGATGGTGGCGCAGTTCGTCGTGGGGGGCCTCTCGGGGGTGACCCACGCCGTCGTGCCGGCCGACTACAACCAGACCGACACGTACTACATCGTCGCCCACTTCCACTACGTGCTGTTCGGCGGCGCGATCTTCGCCTTCTTCGCCGGCTTCTACTACTGGTGGCCGAAGGTGTTCGGCCGGACGCTGGGGGAGCGGGTGGGGAAGGTCGTCTTCTGGCTCCTGTTCGTGGGCTTCAACCTGACGTTCGCGCCGATGCACGTCCTCGGGCTCCAAGGGATGCCCCGGCGGATCTACCAGTACCCGGACGGGTTCGGGTGGAACTTCTGGAACCTGGCGGCCACGACCGGGGCCTTCACGATCGCGCTCGGCGTGCTGGTGTTCCTGGTGCAGGCCGTGGCCTCGTTCCGCCGGCCCAAGGACGCCCCCGGGGATCCCTGGGACGCCCGGACGCTCGAGTGGTCGGTGCCCTCCCCGCCGCCGGAGCACAACTTCGACCACATCCCGGTGGTCCAGGCACTGGACGACTGGTGGCACCGGAAGTACGCGGAGGACCGGGCCGGTCGGGTGCACCCGGTCCCCTCGGGCGGGGGTGAGGGGAGCGAGCAGGGCGGCGGGCACGGGATCCACATGCCCTCCCCGTCCTACTACCCCGTCCTGGCCAGCCTGGGGTTCCCGATGCTCGGGTACGGCGTGCTGTACGAGCGGCTCTGGTGGCTGGCGGTGGTCGGGGCGGTCTGGGTGATCGCCTCCCTGTACGGGTGGGCGCTCGAGCCGTCGGCGGAGGAGGGCTGATGGCCGAGGTCGCCCTGGAGGAGCACGGGGCCCACGCGGAGACCAGCACGGGCCTGCCGCACCCGAAGCTCGCGATGTGGCTGTTCCTGGCCTCGGATTGCCTGCTCTTCGGGGCCCTCATCTCGACCTACGTCCTGTACCGGGGACGGAGCATCCAGGGACCGTTCCCGCACGAGGTCTTCGACATCCCCTACACGTCGGTGTCCTCGTTCGTGCTGCTCGCCTCGTCGCTCACGATGGCCCTGGCGGTGAACGCGATCTCCCGGGGCGACGAGGAACGGATGCGGGTGTGGCTCCTCACGACCGCGATGCTCGGGACGGTCTTCATCGGCGGGCAGGTCTACGAGTTCACGACGTTCTACCGGGAGCACGGGCTGTCGCTGTCCACGAACCTGTTCGGGTCGTCGTTCTACGTGCTCACTGGGTTCCACGGCGCGCACGTCACGCTCGGGATCCTGATGCTCCTCTCGCTGGTCGCGATCTCGATGGCCGGGCGGTTGCCGACCGCCGATCACCACATGCCGGTGGAGCTCGTCGGGCTCTACTGGCACTTCGTCGACATCGTGTGGATCGTGATCTTCACCGTCGTGTACCTGATCCCCACGCCGTCGCCGGCGGGGGCCTGAGGAGGAGCCGTGGCCGAGGCGCGGATCGAGGAGCCCCGGGGGACGGCCGCCCCGCCCCGGCCGCGGCGGCGGACGGGCCACCCCACGCCTCGGGACTACGTGCGGATCGCGATCATCCTCGGCCTGATCACCGCGGCCGAGGTGGCCGTCTACTACGTCGAGGGGGCGAAGGGGTTCCTGGTCCCGCTGCTCCTCCTGTTCTCGTTCCTCAAATTCACGCTGGTCGTCCTGTGGTTCATGCACCTCAAGTTCGACAGCCGCACCTACTCGCGGTTCTTCGTCATGGGGCTGGCGGGGGCGGTCACGCTCTACGTGATCGTCCTGCTCTCGTTCGGGGTCTTCGGGAGGTAGCGTGCCGCCGTTCCACGCGCATCCCTCCGTCCTGGTCGTCCTGGGCGCGCCGGCCCTCGCGTACGTCCGGGCGGTGCGCCGTCGGGCGGCCGCCACCGGCGAGGGCCTCGGGCGGCGACGGGCGACGCTGTTCGGTCTGGGCGTGGCGACGTTGGCGGTGGGGGCCAGCTGGCCGATCCACGATCTCGCGGAGCGGGCGCTGTTCAGCGTCCACATGGTGCAGCACATGCTGTTCACCCTGGTGGCCCCGCCCCTGCTCCTGGCGGGGACCCCGCCCTGGATGCTCCGGCGGATCCTGTCGCCCAGGCCGCTCCGCCTCGCCTGGGCCTTCGTCACCCGTCCGGTCGTGGCGACCGTCGTCTACAACGGGCTCCTCCTCTTCACCCACTGGCCGGCGGTGGTCGAGACCTCCGTGCGTTCGGAGCCGCTCCACCTGGCGGTCCACGTGGCGTTGTTCGCCTCCGCGCTCGCGATGTGGTGGCCGGTGATGTCGCCGCTGCCGGAGCTCCCGTCGCTGCCCGCGCCGGGGCAGATGCTCTACCTGTTCCTGCAGTCGCTCGCCCCGACGATCCCGGCGTCGTTCCTCACGTTCGGCCGAGCGCCCCTCTACCCGCTCTACGCGACGTTCCCCCGGGTCTGGGGGATCGACGCCCTGGCCGACCAGACGATCGCCGGGCTCACGATGAAGCTCGTGGGCGGGCTGATCCTGTGGATCGTGATCACCGCCATCTTCTTCCGGTGGTTCCACGAGGAACGGGAGGAGGGCTGGGACGCCCTCCGGTGGCGGAGCGTGGAGCGCGAGATCCAGCGGAGGGTGGCCCGGGGATGAGCGAGGGCGTCGCCCGCGCCGGGCGCCGGCGGGTCCCCCTCGCCCTCCTGATCCCCGTGGGGGGGTTCCTGGCCATCGGGCTGGCCGCGGTGGGGTTCGCCCGGGTCCTGCTGTCGCTGGCCCCGCACGCGGCGACGGGGACGGCGCTGGCGGTGGCGTTCGGGATCATGACGATCGCCGCGCTCGTGGCCAGGCGGGAACGGATGCGGGCCGGCACGCTGCTCGCCTACGTCGGTGCGGTGGCGGGGGTGGCGATGGTGGCGGGGGGCGTCGCGCTGGCCACGATCGGGCGAGGTGCCCCCCACGGCCCGGAGGCGGGGGTCGGCGAGGGGGCGGCGCCGGGGCCCGGGACGACCGTGGAGCTCGTGGCCCCGCCCGGCGCCGACGCGGAGGGCTTCGCGCAGACCGAGCTCGCCGCGCCGGCCGGAGAGCCCTTCACGATCCGCTTCGACAACCGGGAAGCGGGGGTGCCGCACAACGTCGCCGTCTACGAGCAGGAGGACTTCTCCGGCCAGGCCCTGGCCGCGACGACGCCGGAGGTGGGCCCCGCCACCCAGAGCCTCGACGTCCCTGCCCTGGACCCCGGCACGTACTACTTCCGCTGCGACGTGCATCCGGCCACGATGACCGGCACGCTCGAGGTCCGCCCGGCGGAGGGCGGAGGAGCGGGGGGCGGCGGGGGCGGGTCCGCCGGGGGCGGTGCGGCCACCGCGCAGGTATCCGCCGAGGGCCTCGCCTTCTCCACGGCGACGATCGAGCTGGCCGCCGGCCGGCCGTCCACGATCGTGTTCGAGAACCGGGAGCCGGTCCCCCACAACCTCTCGATCTACCGTGACCAGGGGTTCACGGATCCGGTGTTCCAGGACCCGCCGTTCCCCGGGCCGGCCACCAAGGAGTACGAGATCCCGCCTCTCGACCCCGGCACCTACTACTTCCGATGCGACGTCCATCCCACGATGACCGGGACCGTGGAGGTCTCGTAGCCGCGGGCCCGGCCCAGGGGCCCCGCCCGCGCCTCCCGGGCCTCGTCCTCCTCGTGCTCCTCGCGGCGTGCGGAGGGGGCGCGGCCGCCATGGGTCTGGGCGTCTCCCGGATGGACATGCCCCTCCCCCGGCTGGCCGGTGAGACGGTGGACGGAGGCCGGTTGGATCCGGCCCGCCTGGAGGGCCGGGTGGTCGTGGTGAACGTCTGGGCCACCTGGTGCGGTCCCTGCCGCCGGGAGCAGCCCGTCCTCCAGCGCGTGTTCGAGCGCTACCGCGATCGAGAGGTGGCCTTCGTGGGGATCGATTGGCGCGACGACCGGGCGAAGGCCCAAGCCTGGCGCGAGGAGTTCGGGGTCACGTACCCGAGCCTCTGGGACCCCTCCGGCGCGTGGGCCGACGACCTCGGTTGGCTGGGCGCCCCGACGACGTACCTCGCCGACCGTTCGGGGACGATCCGGTACCGGATCGAAGGAGCGGTGGAGGAGGAGGAGCTGACCGGGCTCCTGGACGAGCTCCTGGCGGCGGGCTGAGGCCGCCGTCAGGGCAGCGGCACCAGGCGGTCGGCGGCCACGGCCGCGAAGAGCAGCCCCAGGTACACGACCGAGAAGCGGAAGAGCCCCCAGGCCTCCGCGAGACCCCCGTGCCGGTACAGCCGGAGCGCCCGATGGACGAACGCGCCCCCCAGGGCGATCGCCGCGGAGAGGTAGATCGGGCCCATCCGCCCCACCGGGAAGAGCAGGAGCGAGGTGCCGAAGAGGGCGAGCGAGTACAGCAGGATCTGCCGGCGGGTCTCCGGGGCTCCCCGGACCACCGGCAGCATCGGGACCCCCGCGACCGCGTAGTCCCCCGTGAAGCGCAACGCGAGCGCCCAGAAGTGGGGGGGCGTCCACACGAACACGATGGCGAAGAGCACCCAGGCGGGGAGGCCGATGCCGCCGGTGACGGCCGCCCACCCCACGAGCGCCGGGACGGCGCCGGCCGCCCCTCCGATCACGATGTTCCGCTCGCTGGTCCGCTTCAGCCACATCGTGTAGACGAAGACGTAGAAGGCGATCGCCGAGAGGGCGAGCGCCGCGGCCAGCACGTTCACCGTGATCGCCAGGAACAGGGACGAGGCGACGGCGAGGACGTACCCGAACCGGAGGGCCTGCTCCGGCGTGAGCTGGTGGGCCGGGAGCGGCCGGCGCCGGGTGCGGCGCATCGCCTCGTCGATGTCGCGGTCCAGGTAGCAGTTCACCGCGTTGGCCGCCCCCGCGGCCAGGGTGCCGCCGAAGAGCGTCGCCCCGACCAGGCCGATCGGTGGCAGCCCCCCCGCGGCCAGGACCATGGCCGGCACGGTCGTGATGAGGAGCAGGACCACGATCCGGGGCTTCGTGAGCCGCAGGTAGGCGAGAGCCGTCTCCCGGGCGGGGGGCCGAGGTGCGGGCGCCTGGGCCTCGTCGGCCGGGCTCCGAGCGAGCCGGCCCGCCGTCACCGCCGCGGCGACCACGACGCCCCAGATCAGCGCCGAGAGCGCGACGTGCGCCGTCACCGCGGCCGTCGACAGGCGGGTCCAGACCGCCGCCGCGCCCACCAGGACCTGGGCCAGCAGCAGGCCCAGGGCGGCCGTGGTGAGCGCGACCAGGGCCGGGGCCCGGGGGCGCATGGCTCGGGCCCGGATCGCCTGCCAGAGCACGAGGATCGTGACCGCGGCGGCCAGCAGCCGGTGGGCGAACATCACCACCGCCTCCCCCCGGAGGAAGGGGATCAGCCGCCCGTCCATCAGCGGCCAGTCCCGGAACACGAGGCCGGCACCCGCGGCCCGCACGTGGGTCCCGACGAGGAGGAGGGCGAAGACGGCGGCGGCGGTCGCTGCGGCCAGGCGAGCGAACCCCCGGTCCACGTCGCGCCGGGCCGGCGATCCGAGGAGGCTCGCCGTCGTCGACCACACCAGGGCCCCCAGGACGAGCATGGCCAGCGCCAGGTGGGCGGTCACCCACAGGGGGCGGAGCCCCGAGAGCACCACGATCCCGCCCAGCCCCGCCTGGAGGAGCACGAGGACGAGCGCCGCCACCGCCGGGGCGACGATGGCGGGCTCCGCCCGGTGCCGCCGCCACGCCACCACCGCCGTCGCGGCGATCAGGGGGACCGCCACGTTCGCCAGGAGCCGGTGCGCGTACTCGATCAGCGCGTGGTACTCGAGGGGGGGGAGGAGGCGCCCGTAGCAGGTCGGCCAGTCGGGGCACCCGTCGCCCGATCCGGTGGCCCGGACCAGCCCGCCCCAGGCGATCAGGAGGGCGACGCTTGCCGTCGTGGCCAGGGCGAGCTTCTGGAATCGCGTCATGGGCGGCCCGGTCCACTATAGCCGCGAGCCCCCGCCGACCGGCCGGGGGACCCTGCGATACTTCCGATCGATGGCCCCGCCTCGTCCCGGACCGGCCGCTCCCCCGGCCGCGATCGCCGCCGTCGTCACCCGGGTGGACGCGGCGCTCCTGGCGTTCCTGTCGGAGCAGGAGGCGGAGCTCGCCGGGATCCACCCCGGAGCCCCGCTGCTCGTGGACGAGCTGCGACGGTTGCTGGCGGCGGGCGGCAAGCGGCTCCGGCCGGTCCTCTGCTACTGGGGCCACCGTGCGGCCGGCGGCCCGGACGGCGAGCCGATCCTCCGGGCGGCGGCGGCCCTGGAGCTCCTGCACACGTTCGCCCTGATCCACGACGACGTGATGGACCGCTCGCCCACCCGGCGGGGCGTGCCGGCCAGCCACGTCCGGTTCGCCGGGGAGCGCCCGGGCCCCGATGCCGCCCACCGCGGACTGGCCCTCGCCGTGCTGGCCGGCGACCTGGCGATGGTCCTGGCCGATCGGCTCCTGGACGCGTCGGGGTTCCCCTCCCCGGTCCTGGCCGAGGCCCGGCGGCGCTACGACCGGATGCGGGTGGAGATGGCGGTGGGGCAGCTGCTCGACCTCACGGCCGAGGGGGCGACGCCGGCCGACGCGCTCCGGATCTCCTCCCTGAAGACCGGGGGCTACACGTTCGAGGGACCCCTCCAGGTGGGGGCCATCCTGGCCGGCGGCTCCCTCGAGGTGCTCACGGCGCTGGCCCGGTACGGGCGCCCGCTCGGTCAGGCCTTCCAGATCCGGGACGATCTGGAAGCCGGTGGGGGGGAGCCGCCCGCCTCGGGGGTGCTCCTCGCCCTGGCCCGGGAAGCCGCCGCCGCTCCCGACCGGGCCCTGCTGGAACGGGCCGCTCGGGACCCCGGGGGGGTGGACGGGGCCCGGGTCCGGGCCGTGCTGGAGGCGGTGGGGGCCCGTCGGCGGGCCGAGGCCCTCCTCGAGGAGCTGGTCCGGGAGGCGGTGGCCGCCCTGGAGGGCGCGGAGATCGACCCGCGGGCCAAGGACGTGCTGGCCGCGGTGGCCCGGACGGTCGGCGAACGGTGAGGGACCTGGCGGCGATCCGGCGGGCGTTCGCCGATCTCCCGGTGGTCCGGGTGGCGTCGGTGGGGCCGGAGGGCCCCCACGTCGTGCCGCTGTGGTTCGTCTGGCGGGACGACGCGATCTACGCGTCCTGCCGCCGGTCGGGGCGGACGGCCCGCAACGTCCTCCGCGACCCCCGCGTGGCCCTCCTCTTCGACCTGGGCCGGGAGTGGGTGGAGCTGGCCGGGGCGGAGGTCGCGGGCTCGGCGACCCTGCTCGGGACGGAGCACCCCACGATGCGGGGCCCGATGTCCGCGTGGCACGAGAAGTACCGTCCGCTGCTTTCGGGGGAGGGCTTCCGGCGGCTCACCGAGGAGCTGCCGGACCTGGCCTTCCTCCGGGTGGAGCCCGAGCGGGCCCGGACGTGGGACCACGCCGCGCCGCGGCGGCCGGGGCTCCGGTTGCCCGGCCCCGGAGGGGCGGCGTAGGCTTGTGAAGCGTTTCACGAGTCGGGTAGCCTGAGCTTGTGAAATTTTTCACGAAGTCCTCGGGGTGAGCGTGCAGGCGCTCCGCACCGACGTCCTGGTGGTCGGCGCTGGACCCGCCGGCGCCGCGGCCGCCTACCACCTGGCCCGGCACGGGATCGACGTCGTGGCCGTCGACCGCGCGGCCTTCCCCCGGGAGAAGGTCTGCGGCGACGGCCTGACGCCCCGGGCCGTCCTGGCCCTCCGGCGGATGGGGGTGGACACCGACGACCCCGGGTTCGCCCGGGTGGTGGGGCTCCGGGTCCGCTCCCGCTACGCGACCGTGGAGCTCCCCTGGCCGGAGCTCTCCTCGTTCCCCGGCTACGGGCTGGTCCGCACGCGCCTGGACTTCGACGACCTCCTGGTCCGCCGGGCCGTGGCCGCCGGGGCCCGCCTGCTCGAGCGGACCGAGGCGCTGGCCCCGGTCCGGGACGACGGGTGGGTCCGGGGGGCCCGGGTGCGGGGGGCGGACGGGGCGGAGGGAACGATCGAGGCCCGGTTCGTGCTGGCCGCCGACGGGGCCCCCTCCCGGTTCGCCGCCGCCGCCGGGGTCCGTCGGGACGGGGCCCGTCCCCTGGGGATCGCGGCCCGTCGGTACCACCGCGTCGGGTACGACCCCGGGCCCTGGCTCGAGTCGTGGCTCGACCTGTGGGAGGGGGACGCGCTCCTCCCCGGCTACGGCTGGGTCTTCCCGCTCCCCGACGGCACGCTGAACGTGGGGGCCGGCCTCCTCAACACGTTCCGCGGCTTCCGGGACGTCTCCGCCCAGCGTCTGTTCGACGCGTTCCTCCGGCAGCTGGACGGGTTCTCCGAGGAGACGGCCGTCGGCCCCGTCCGCTCCGGTCCGCTCCCGATGGGCTTCTCCCGCGCGCCGCTCGCGGTCCCCGGGATGCTCGTGCTGGGCGACGCGGCCGGCATCGTGAACCCGTTCAACGGCGAGGGGATCGCGTACGCGATGGAGTCGGCGGAGGTGGCCGCGGAGCTGGTGCACGACGCGCTGGTGCGGGGCCGGCCGGCGCTCGCCGGCACCTACCCCACGGTCCTCCGCGAGCGGTACGGTCGCTACTACGCGATGGGGCGGGCGTGGGTCCGGATGATCGGGAACCCGACCGTGATGCGGACCGCCACGCGCTACGGGCTCCCCCGGCCGACCGTGATGCGGTTCGCCATGCGGGTCCTGGCGAACCTGACGGACGGGCGGGAGGGCGACGCGAACGACAAGCTGCTGTGGGCCCTGGAGCGGCTGGCCAGGGCGTCCTGAGGGAGGGGTCCGCGGTGCTGCAGCAGTACCTGCCGGTGGCGATCCTCGGGGTGCTCGTCCTGGTCTTCGCCATGGCCTCGCTGGCGGCCTCGGCCCTGCTGCGTCCGTCGCGGCCGACGCGGACCAAGCTCGAGCCGTACGAGAGCGGGATCGAGCCCATCCGGCTGCCCAAGGGACAGCGGTTCGCGATCACGTTCTACGTGGTGGCGATGCTGTTCATCATCTTCGACATCGAGACGATCTTCCTCTTCCCCTGGGCCGTGGCCTTCCGGGAGCTCGGCCTGTTCGGGCTGGTCGAGATGGCCGTGTTCATCGGGCTGGTGTTCGTGGCGTACGCGTACCTGTGGCGGATGGGAGGGCTCGACTGGGAGCGCCCGCCCCGTGCGGCGGCCGGGGGCACCGGTGCCGTGCAGGACGCGCTGGGCCGGGAGACCGGCACGAGGGAGCGCACGGAGGTCCGCCGTGCCGGTTGAGCGGCTGCCCGGCGTGCAGCTGGGCGGGGGCGGGGGCGCGCCGCCGCCCTCCTCCCCCGACGTGGAGGAGGAGGTCCGGCGGGGGATCCTCCTCACCACCCTGGACCGGGCGGTGTCCTGGGCCCGCAAGCAGTCCATGTGGCCGGCCACGTTCGGCCTGGCCTGCTGCGCGATCGAGATGATGGCCACCGGGGCCGGCGACTACGACCTGGCGCGGTGGGGGATGGAGCTGTTCCGGGCCTCCCCCCGGCAGGCCGACCTGATGATCGTGGCCGGGCGGGTGTCGCAGAAGATGGCCCCGGTCCTCCGCCGGATCTACGACCAGATGCCGGAGCCGAAGTGGGTGATCTCGATGGGCGTCTGCGCGTCGGCCGGCGGGATGTTCACGAACTACGCGGTGGTGCAGGGGGTGGACACGATCGTCCCGGTGGACGTCTACGTCCCCGGGTGCCCCCCCCGGCCCGAGATGCTGATGTTCGGGATCCTCAAGCTCCACGAGAAGGTGCGGAAGGAGGGGACGATCCGGTGAGCCCGGAGGACCTGGCCGCCCGCCTGCGGGAGCGGTTCCCGGACGTCCTCGTGGCCCGGGGCGAGGTCACGGTGATCGTCGACCGGGGGGAGCTCCGCGCCGCCCTCGTCCACCTGCGGGACGACCCGGACCTCGGCCTGGGGTTCCTGTCGAGCGTCACCGCCACCGACCACCCGGGCCGGGAGCCCCGGTCCTGGGTCGTCTACGAGCTCCGTTCGATCCGCCATCGCCACCGGGTCCGGGTGAAGGTGGGCCTCCCGGGGAACGACCTCCGCGTGCCCTCGGTAGTGGACCTGTTCCCCACCGCCGACTGGCACGAGCGCGAGACGTACGACTTCTACGGGATCGTGTTCGAGGGCCACCCGAACCTGGCCCGGATCCTCCTCCCCGACGGCTGGGAGGGGTTCCCGCTGCGCAAGGACGAGGAGCTGGGCGGGGTGCCCACCCGGTACCGGGGGGCGTTCATCCCG
>DATLZP010000170.1:0-7262 GCA_035573935.1 Actinomycetota bacterium | reverse complement strand
GAGCTCCGAGAGCTCGAGGTGCACGTGGGGGAGGACGGAGGCGATGTAGGCGGCCTCCGGCATCCACGGGTAGCCGGTGTGGATCAGCACGATCGGCTGGTGCTGGTGCTGCACGAGGAGCGGCCAGAGGTCCGTGGGGCGAGCGTGGGCCAGGTCGATGTCCGGGTCGCCGGCACCGCAGTGGATGTGGAAGGGCCGGTCGTGCAGCCGGGCCACGTCGAGGGCCCGGTGGAGGAGGAAGTCCCGGACCGGCTTCGCCTCCCCCCGGCCCTCGGGGAAACCGCCGGCCCTCCACCGGTCGAACGCCGCCCGAGCCTCGGCCGGCGAGGGATCCGTGACGTCCAGGCCGGACCGGTAGGCGATGATCGACTTGTAGGCCACGACCCGCTCGTCCATCGCCGCTCGCGTCGCCTCGTGCTCCACGCCCTGGACGAGGCCGTCGAACGTCCCCTCCCGGTGCTGCAGCACCCAGGGCTCGAGGCGCGCCACCCGGTACACCGGGCTCCCGGTCGCCGCGGCGAACTCCTCCGGCGGGATCGGCGGCTGGGGGAACCCGTCGTCGGAGAGGATAGCCGTGACGTGTTCGGCGTCGAGGAGCGCCTTCGTGTAGGCCACGGGATCGCGACGGAGCGCCTCGTCCCGGGCCGCCGTGACGGCCTCCCGGGTCGGCTCGCACCCCAGGTGGGCCGCCAGCCACCGCCGCAGCACGAGCGCCAGCACGGTCGAGTCGGCCAGCCGGTCGGCCACCGGCCACAGTGCCGGGTCGAGCTTGGACGACGAGGCGAACGACTCGCCCATGAACGTGATCCGGGTGTCGAACCCCTCGGACCCCCTGGCGAGCAGGTCGTCCAGCCGGTAGGGATGCGTGTGGGCGTCGACGACCTCGACCCCCGTCAGGTCGATCGCGGTCATCCCTCACCTCCTCTTCGGAGGGTCCATGGATACCAGGACGGCCGGCGATCGACCGCCGTCAGTACCGCCAGCGGTGGGCGCGGACCACGGCCTCGTCGTCCATCCCAGCGAAGACCTCCGCCTCGCCCTTCCGCGTGGCCAGGAACGCGCCGTAGAGGAGCTCGCCCATCGCCGTCCGCAGCACGGCGGAACGCTCGAGCTCCGCCACGGCCTCGCCGAGCGACGCGGGGAGCCTGCGCACCCCGGCCCGCTTCCGTCGGCCCGCGGGGAGTCCGGCGGGATCCTCCGTGACCGGCTCGGGCAGGCGGAGCCCCCGGTCGAGGCCGTCCAGTCCGAGGGCCAGCACCGACCCCAGCACGAGGTAGGGGTTCCCGGCCCCGTCGACCGGCTTCACCTCGACGTTCGCGGCGACCCGGCGCTCCCCAGCCATCCCGGCCACGAACCGCAGGGCCGCTTCCCGGTTCTCCCGCCCCCAACAGGCATGGGCGCCCGACCACAGGTGCGGCCGGAGGCGGAGGTAGCTCGGCACGCTGGGGCAGGAGACCGCGACCAGCGCCGGCAGGCCGGCCAGGATCCCCGCGACGAACGCCTCCCCGGTGCGGGTCATCCCCTCCGGCCCGTCCCCACCCGTCAACAGGTTCCGGCCTCGCCGGTCCCACAGACTGAGGTGCAGGTGCGCGCCGTTCCCCACCGCGCCGGGGAACACGACGGGGGCGAACGAGACGTCCAGCCCGTGCCGGACGGCCGCGGCCCGGATCGTCTGGCGGGCCACCACGACGGCGTCGGCGGCCGCGACCGGGTCCCGGGCCGGGAAGGACACCTCGAACTGCCCGATCGAGTACTCCGGGTGGAACTTGTGGATCCCGACCCCCTGGGCCTCCAGGGCTCGGACGAGGTCCGTGGCGAACCCCGCGTGGCGGGCCAGGGCCTGCGGACCGTAGCCCGGCCCGAGGTGCGAGGGCACCGGGTCGCCCTCCTCCCCCACCCCGGGCGGCGGCTCCGCCCGTCGCCCCAGGAAGAACTCCACCTCGGACGCGGCTCGCACCGAGAGACCCCGGCCCCGGAGCGCCTCGACCTGGCGCTTCAGGTAGGTCCGAGGACAGGCGGGGAACGGCTCCCCGTCCTGGTCGCGGACGTCGACCGGGGCCACGGCCCACCCCGGCATCGGGTCGAGGGCGACGGTGGCGCCCGGATCGGGCATCAGCCGGAAGTCGCCCGATGGTCCCTCGAAGCCCGGCGCGGGGACGATCGCGTCGTTCACCAGGAAGACGGAGAACAAGCTCGACATCCCCACGCCGAACCTGGTCGCCTCCTCGAAGCGTCGGAGCGGCACGCTCATCGTCCGGGTCACCCCGGCGTTGTCGACGAAGCAGCAGGCGATCGCCACCACCCCCCGGGCAGCGAGCCCCCGCGACGCGGCACGGGCGCCGCCGGGCCGCTCCCCGGCCCGTCCCCGGGCCGCCGCGCTCCTCGGCCCTCCCGTCCGCCGTCGCTCCGCCATCGGTCCTCCTTCCCCCGCACCCCTGTGCCCGCGAAGGATAGGCCGCCGGGACGCGCGAGGGTTGCGCCGTTCGGTGCATCGACGCGTGGGCGGCGGCGTGGTACGTATCCCTGCGACCGGAGGAAGGGGGTGGGAGATGGCCGACGCACCCGGCGTGCGGCCCGTCGTGTTCGAGCGGAAGGCCTCCGGGCTGGTCCGCGAGGCTGGGACCCTCGACGTCCTCATCTACAACATCAACTTCGTGTCCCTCGGCCTGATGGCCGCGTTCGTGTTCCTGTTCTCCACGGCCTTCTACCCGGGCGCGAACCTGTACCTCACCGCCGTGCTCACGTTCCTCCTGGTCATCCCGACGAGCCTCGTGTTCGCGTTCCTGTCCGCGGCGATGCCGCGCTCGGGGGGCGACTACGTGTGGGTCTCCAGGATCCTCCATCCGGCGCTCGGGATGATGTCGAACTGGAACAACACGGTGTGGTGGTTCCTCTACGGCGGCGTGCCCTCCGCGTTCTTCGCCCAGTTCGGCCTGGCCCCGTTCTTCTCCACCGTGGGCCAGATGGCCGGCGTCGGCTGGATGGTCGACCTGGGGACCTGGTTCGTGGGCGACGTCGGGACGTTCATCACCGGGACCCTGCTGATCGCCTTCCTGGTCCTCGCGTTCGCCCGGGGCATGCGCTTCTTCTTCCGGCTCCAGAACGCGCTGTTCTTCTTCTCGCTGATCGGGCTGGCCCTCACCGCGATCGTATGGCTCGTGCGACCCCGGGGGGCGATCCTGGACTCCCTGGGGGCGGGGCTGGGCCAGGACGTCCTCCGTGGGCTCGGGGAGGCGGCCGCCGAGGCGGGCGTCGCGACCGGCGGGCCGTTCAGCTTGAAGTGGACGCTCCTGGCCGGGACGTGGATCTACATCAACCTGGTGTTCAACCAGTCCTCCGCCTACATCGGGGGCGAGGTGAAGCGGGCCTCGAGGCTCCAGCTCTGGTCGATGCCGGCGGCGGCCATCCTGGCCTCGGTCTACCTCCTGGTGCTCCTGGCCCTGGCCGACAAGGCTGTCGGGTTGGAGCGGTTCGGGCAGCTCGCCGGCACCCAGGGCCTGCTGTTCACGCAGATCGCGGCGTTCGGCTCGGGGAGCACGCTCCTGGCCCTCCTGATCCTCCTGCCCTTCGTCTTCCAGAGCTACACCTGGCTCCCGGGCCAGATCGCGAACGCCTCCCGGAACTTCCTGGCCTACGGCCTGGACGGCCTGATGCCCTCGTGGACGGCCTCGGTCCACCCGCGCTTCCACACGCCGGTGAACGCGTTGGTCCTGGTGGGCGCGGGTTCGGTGGTCGCCCTGTGGGGCTTCGTGACGTTCCCGGCCTTCGCCACCCTCGTCGGGATCTTCGGGTTCATCCTCGGCTTCATCGTGGTCTCGATCGCCGCGATCGCGTTCCCCTACCGGCTGCCGCAGGTCTTCGAGTCGTCGCCGGTCCGGTGGCGGGTGGGGGGCGTCCCCGTCGTGTCGATCGTCGGCGCGCTCTCGGTCGTCGCCCTCGTCATCATGGCCTGGGCGTTCCTCACCGACCCCAGCGCGGGGCTGGTCGGGCGGCCCGGGCTGGTCTGGATGAACGTGGCGATCTTCGTCTCCGGCCTCGTGATCTACGTCGTGGCCAAGGCCGTCCAGCGCTCGCGGGGGGTGGACATCTCCGCCGCCTACCGGGAGCTGCCCGTGGAGTAGGCCGGGGCTGGTCCCCGGCGTGGGGCCGGGGCTGGTCCCCGGCCGGAGGAGGCCCTACGACTCGAGCTCGAGGGCCACGGCCCGGCACGGGGAGCCGTCGGCCTCTCCGCCCAGACGGAGGGGGAGGAGCGACAGGACCGGCTCCGGGAAGTCCACCGCGCCCAGGTTCGTGAGGTTCTCGCAGATGACCCCGCCCGCCCCCAGGACCAGCCGGTGCACGGCGAAGTCCCCCTCCGGGTCGGTGGGGTCGGGGTTCAACGCGTCGACGGCCAGGGTCCGCACGCCGAGCTCGAGGATCCGCTCGCAGGCCTCGGGCTCCAGGAACGGATGCTGCAGGTATCGGTCGGTCCCGAAGTGCTGGTCCGACCAGCCCGTCCGCAGGACCAGGACGACGCCCGGCCGGAGGCGTTCGGCCACCGGCGCCACGGCCTCCCAGGTGATCGGGGAACGGGGCGGGAGGCCCCGGACGTCGGCGATCACGCCCGGACCGACGAACAGCGAGAGGTCGAGGTCCCCCAGGCGCGGCCCGTCGGGCAGGAAGTGGGACGGCGCGTCGACGTGGGTGCCGGTGTGGGAGCCCAGCGAGAGCGCGAGCACCCGGTACCCGTGGGTCTCGATCCGCGTGGCCGGGCGGAGCGCCACCTCGGGGTCGCCCAGGTACACCTGCATCCCGGAGGTCACGGGGAGCGAGAGGTCCACGATCCTCGACACGCGCACGCCCCGCCCCCTCAGCGCCGGAGCCGCTCCCCGGCCGGGTCGAAGAACGGACGGAGCGATACCCGGGCCGGGAACCGCTCGGCGGCCGCCTCCACCTCCCATGTCCCGTCGCGGAGCCACCCCTCGGCCACGTCCCCCTCCCCGCGGACCCAGGCCAGGCCGACCGAGGCGCCGAGGGTGTGGCCGAACGCGGCGCTCGTGAGGAACCCCACCCGGGCCCCGTCCCGGAGCAGCGATTCCCCGCCCCAGAGCACCGGGGCCGGGTCGGACAGGAGCACGCTCACGATCCGCCGGGGCCGGGGGGCGTCCCGCAGGGCGGCCAGGGCCTCCTGGCCCAGGAACCCGTCGGGCTTCCCCGGCGCGACCGTGAACCCCAGCCCCGCCGCGTAGGGGTCGTCGAGCGGCCCCAGCTCGTGGCCCCAGGATCGGGACCCCCGCTCCAGCCGGAGCGCGTCGAGCGCGTGGAACCCGGCGTGCCGCACGCCGAGGTCGGCCCCGGCCTCGACCAGCACGTCGTGGAGGTGCACCGCGGATTCCGTCGGGACGTACAGCTCGAAGCCCAGCTCCCCGACGTAGCTCACCCGGAGCGCCCAGGCCCGGACCCACCCCACGTCGACCTCCCGGGCGGCGAGGAACGGGAACGCGGCGGACGAGACATCCGCGTCGGCCACCCGGGACAGCAGCTCCCGGGAGGCTGGGCCCATCACGGCGAGCACGGCGAACGCCGAGGTCACGTCGGTCACGGTGGCCCGGGCATCCGCCGGCAGGTTCCGGCGCAGCCACGCCTCGGTCCGGACCTGGGCCAGCGTGGGGGCCACGACCAGGTACCGGTCCTCCGCCAGGCGGGTGACGGTGGGGTCCATCTCGATCCCCCCACGGTCGTTGCACCAGGTCGTGTAGAGGACCCTGCCGGGCTCCACGGCCACGTCGGACGCGCAGATCCGCTGGAGGGCGGCCTCCGCCCCCGGGCCCTGCACCAGGAACTTCGAGTACGTGGAGAGGTCGAAGAGCGCGACCGACTCCCGGGCCGCCCGGCACTCCTCCCCGACGTAGGGGAACCAGTGCTGGCGGCCGAACGAGTGGCGGTAGACCGGCTCCTCCCCCTGCGGCGCGAACCAGTTCGCCCGCTCCCAGCCCGCCGCCTCGCCGAAGCAGGCGCCGGCCGCCGCGAGGCGCTCGGAGAGCGGCGTCCGCCGGGCGCCCCGGGCCGTCCGGGGCTGGCGGGTCGGCCAGTGCATCGCGTAGAGGTTCCCCAGGCTCTCCACGGTCCGGGCGTGGAGGTAGCGGCGGTTCGACTGGAACCGGGCGTTCCGCAGGACGTCCACCTCCACCAGGTCCCGCGTGGGCCGGCCCTCGGCGATCCACTCCGCCAGGGCCCGTCCGGCACCCGGCGCGTAGATGATGCCCTGGGAGTTGAACCCGGCCGCCACGAACAGGCGGCGAGCCTCGGGGAGCTCGCCGAGCTGGAAGTTCCCGTCCGGGGTGAAGCTCTCGGGCGCCCGGAGGTGATGCTCGAACCGGAGGACCTCGAGCTCCGGCAGGCGCTCCCGGGCCTTCGCCAGGACCGGCGCGAAGTGGTCGGGGTCGGGGCCGAACTCCGCGAACCCCTCCTCCCGGGGCACCTCGGCCACCGCCCGGGGCCGGCCCTCGGGCTCGAACGCCCCGACCAGGTACCGCCCCCGGTAGTGGCGGACGTAGAAGTACCCGTCGAGGTCCCGGAGGATGGGGAGCGTCTCCTCGGCGCCGGGGGCGGGCTCGGTGAGCACCCACACGTGCTCCGCCGGGTGGAGCGGGACGTGGGCCCCGGCCAGCCGGGCCAGCTCACCGCTCCACAGCCCGGCCGCGATCACCACGGCCTCGCACTCCACGTCGCCCCGGTCGGTCAGGACGCCCGTGACGGCGCCGCCCTCCAGCCGGAAGCCGGTGGCCCGGCACCCCTCGACGAACCGGATCCCCCGGTCGTGCGCGCCCCTGGCCAGGGCCATGGCGCTGAAGCCGGGGTTCGTCGTACCGTCCGTGGGGAACAGGACGCCGCCCACGAGGTCCTCGGTCAGGATCGGCGGCCAGTGCTCCTTCAGCCGCGCCGGCTCCACGACCTCGGCGGGGATCCCGAAGTCCCGGGCCATCGAGACCCCGGAGCGGATCTCGTGGAACCGCTCGGGGGTCCGGGCCACGGTGAGGGCGCCCACCCGTCGGAAGCCCGTGTCCACCCCGGTCTCCCCGGGGAGCCGCTCGTACAGCTCGGCCGCGTAGCGGGCCAGGTCCGTGAGCGCGTGCGTCCCCCGGACCTGCGCCACGAGCCCGGCGGCGTGCCAGGTGGTCCCCGCGGTCAGGGTGCGCGCCTCCAGGACCACCACGTCGGTCCAGCCCAGCGCGGCCAGGTGGTAGGCGACGCTGCACCCGACGATCCCGCCGCCCACCACC
>DATLZP010000169.1:0-4261 GCA_035573935.1 Actinomycetota bacterium | reverse complement strand
CGGTGATCTTCATCGACGAGCTCGATGCCCTCGGGGGGAGCCGGGGGCTCGTGTCCGAACGGTTCGCCGGGGGCGAGCACCCGGGGGGAGCCGACCGGATCGTCGTCGGCGGCATGGGGATGGGCGGCGGCCTCGGGATCGTGAACGAGCTGCTGGTCCAGATGGACGGGCTGACCGTCCCCCGCGGCCTCTGGCGGCACGTCCGGCGGGTCCTGTTCCGGGCCAAGCCGAAGGTGCCCTTCTACAACATCCTCATCATCGGCGCGACGAACCGGGCCTCCACGCTCGACCCGGCGTTGCTGCGGCCGGGACGGTTCGACCGGAAGATCCACGTCGGCCTGCCCGACCACGAGGGCCGGGAGGACATCGCCCGGTACTACCTGGCGAAGGTGCGCCACGAGCCGATCGACATCCGCAAGCTCTCCCGGATGACCGTGCGGTACTCGCCCGCGATGATCAAGAACGTCGTCAACGAGGCGCTGATCTTCGCCCTGCAGGACGGCCGGGACGCCCTTCGGTGGGACGACCTCTGGCAGGCCAAGCTCACCGAGGAGATCGGGCTCAAGCAGCCGGTCAAGTACGTCGAGCAGGAGAAGATCTCGGTGGCCACCCACGAGGCGGCCCACGCGGTCGTCTCCTACCTGCTCCAGCGGGACGACCGGCAGATCCAGGTGATCTCGATCCAGAAGCGGGAGGGGGCCCTCGGCCTCGTGCACGGGCAGTCGGTCGAGGACCGCTACCTCGAGACCCAGAAGGAGATCCTGGCCAGGATCCAGGTCTCGCTGGCCGGCCTGGTGGCCGAGGAGATGTGGTTCGGCCAGACCACGACCGGCCCCTCCAGCGACCTGCAGAGCGCGACGTTCAACGCGGCTCGCTACGTGGGGCTGCACGGGATGGGCCGGAGCCTGCTCTCGGCCGGCGTGATGGCCAACCCGTTCGCCGGCGAGGACCCCATCAAGGCCGTGCTGTCCGACGGCGACCGCCGGGCCGAGGTGGACGAGCTCCTCGAGGAGTCGAGGCGGCGGGTCCGGGCCCTCCTGGTCCGGAAGCGGCACGTCGTGGAGGGGATCCGCGACGCGCTGCTCGAGCGGGAGGAGCTGATCGGGGACGAGATCGAGGCCCTCATGGCCGAGCTCGGGGAGCGGGAGCCCCTCGAGGTGCCGCTCGGGGTCCTCACGGGGAACGGCCAGCAGGGCGCGGCCCCCGGAGGGAACGGGCAACAGCAGGGGGTGGCGCTCCCGCCGCCGCCGCCCCGCCCGGACCTGGGCTGAGCGGGGGACGGGCCGCCGGCCCCCGGGGGGTATCCTCTGTCGGCGTGCGCCTCTACAACACCCTGACCCGGCGGGTGGAGGACGTCCTCCCCCTGGAGGACCGGCGGATCCGCATGTACACGTGCGGCCCCACGGTCTACCGCTACGCCCACCTCGGCAACCTGCGCACGTTCCTCCTGGCCGACCTGGTCCGCCGGGCCCTGGCGTTCGAGGGCTACGAGGTCTTCCAGGTCATGAACATCACCGACGTCGGGCACATGACCGACGAGGCCTCCCCGGACGCCGTGGACAAGATGCAGCTGGCGGCGGAGGACGAGGGGCTCGCCCCGCTCCAGATCGCGGAGAAGTACGAGGCGGCGTTCCTGGAGGACGCGGCGGCGATCGGGATCCTCCCGGCGCACGTGTACCCCCGGGCCACCGAGCACATCGATGAGATGATCGAGCTCACCGAGCGGCTGATCGAGCGGGGCCACGCCTACGTCGTGGACGACGGCTCGGTCTACTACGACGTCCGGTCGTTCCCCGGCTACGGCAAGCTCTCCGGGAACACCCTGGACAAGCTGAAGCCCGGTCACCGGGACTTGGAGACCGACCCCCGCAAGCGCCACCACGCGGACTTCTCCCTGTGGAAGGCGGCCGGGCCGGGGCGAGTCATGAAGTGGAAGAGCCCCTGGGGGGAGGGCTTCCCCGGCTGGCACATCGAGTGCTCGGCGATGTCGATGAAGTACCTCGGGGAGCGCTTCGACGTGCACACGGGCGGGGTGGACCTGATCTTCCCGCACCACGAGGACGAGATCGCTCAGTCCGAGGGGGCCACCGGTCACCCGGTGGTCTCGACCTGGGTCCACGGCGGCCACCTCCGCCTCTCGGGGCAGAAGATCGCGAAGTCGGCGGGGAACGTGGTCCGGGTCCACGAGCTGGTCGATCGGGGCTTCGACCCCCTCTCCTACCGGTACCTCACGTTCCAGACGCGGTACCGGAGCGAGATGGACTTCAGCTGGGAGGCGATGGCCGCCGCCGACGAGCACGTGAAGCGGCTCCGGCGGCGGATGGCGGAGTGGAAGGACGCCGAGCGGCCCGGCGAGCCCACCGAGGCCGGGCGAGGCTTCGACCGGCGCTTCCGGGAGGCGGTCTCCACCGACCTCGACATGCCGGCCGCCCTGGTCGTGCTGAACGAGCTGGTGAAGAGCCCGGACGTGGGCGAGGGCGAGAAGTACACGCTGCTCGCGTCCTGGGACGAGGTGCTGGGGCTCGACCTGGAGCGCGAAGCCCGGGCCGGGTTCGAGCTGCCGGCCGACGTCCGGGAGCTCCTCGAGCGGCGGGACGCCGCCCGGAAGGCCCGGGACTTCGCCACGAGCGACGCGCTCCGGGAGCGACTCGTGGGGATGGGGTACGAGGTGATGGACACCGCGGAGGGGACGAAGGTCCGCCCCCGTCCCTGAGGAGGCTCGGCCGGGCTAGGCGACGGCGAGGAGCTCGCGGGGGGCGTGGTTCAGGCGCTGGGGGCCGTCCGGGGTGAGCGTCACGATGTCCTCGATCCGGACCCCGAACGCGCCGGGCAGGTAGATCCCGGGTTCGAGCGAGAAGCAGTTGCCGACCTCCAGGGGCCGGTCGTTCCCGGCCACGATGTAGGGCTCCTCGTGCTCCTCCAACCCGATCCCGTGCCCGGTGCGATGGACGAACCGCTCGCCGTATCCGGCGGCGGCGATCACGTCCCGGGCCGCCCGATCCACCTCCGCCGCCGGGATCCCCGGACGGACCGCCCGGAAGGCGGCCTCCTGGGCCTCCCGGACCACCTCGTGGATCTCCGCCACCGTCGGGGGCGGCTCCCCCACGGTGACGGTGCGGGTGATGTCCGAGCAGTACCCGCCGACCCGTCCCCCGAAGTCCAGCACGACGGCGTCCCCCCGCCGGATCGTGCGGCTCCCCGGATCGTGGTGCGGCGATGCCCCGTTCGGCCCGGAGCCGACGATCGTGAACGCCACGGACTCGTGCCCCGCCTCCAGGAGGAGCGCGCCCAGCTCGTCGGCCACCTCCTCCTCCCGCCGTCCCTCGAGGCGCCGCTCCCCCACCAGCCGCCGGAAGGCGGCATCGGCCGCCCGGGCCGCCCGGCCCAGCAGCTCGAGCTCGTCCGGGTCCTTCACCGCCCGGAGCGGGGCGAGCACCGAGCCCGCCGGCTCGAAGCGGGCCCCGGGGAGGGCGGCCTGGAGCCCCAGCAGGTGTCGGGCCCACATCCGCTCCCCCACCGCGAACGCCCCGTCGGGGGGGACCAGGCGGGCCGCGGCGGCGTAGGGGTCCTCGCCGTCCGCCCAGGTGACGACCTCCACGGCCTCCCCGACCGGCGAGGCCCTGGCCAGGGGGGCCTCGAGCTCCGGGACGAGCAGCACGGGGTCGGCCCTCGCCCGGACGGCGAGCAGCGTGAGGCGCTCGAGCGGCGGTGGGTCGTACCCCGCCAGGTACCGGTAGTCGGGCGAGGGCGAGACCAGGACCCCCGACAGCCCGCGCTCGGCGGCCCGGTCCCTCGCCCGCCGCATCCGCTCCAGGTGCCGCTCGCTCGTCATCGGGTCACACCTTCATCCTGATGGCCCGGGGGACCACCTGGAACACGGCCGGCGTCTCCCCCAGGATCTCCCCGTCCGCCTCCACGGGGAGGGGCCGGTCCGCCTCCACCCGCACGCCGATCTTCGCCCGGAGCTCGGCGACGTGCGGATGGGGGACGTGCTCCCCCCGGTAGATCCGGGGGATCATGGTGAACGCGTCGGACCGGGGGCCCTTGAACACGAGCACGTCGAGGACCCCGTCCCCGGGGTAGGAGCGGGGCGAGACCCGCATCCCGCCGCCGTAGAACTGGCAGTTGCCGACCACGACGAGGAACGCCGGGCCCTGGTACGACCGCCGGTCGGCCCGGACCTCGACCCGGGCCAGGCGGAACCGGGGCAGCGTGAGCCAGAACGCGACGAAGTAGCGGGCCTGCCCCAGGGACCGGGGCA
>DATLZP010000168.1:0-8316 GCA_035573935.1 Actinomycetota bacterium | reverse complement strand
CCTCCCCCTCGGCGGGACTCTGGCCGCTCCTGGCGGCGAAGGTGGTCACGGCGTCGCTGGTCGGCGCGGTGGCGCTGGCCCGTCCCGGCCGGGACGCCGATCCCCGGCGGGGACGCCGCTTCGCGGTGGCCGGCGGGGTCGCCGACGCCGGGGCCACGATCCTCCTCGTGCTGGCCGTCCAGCGAGGCCCCCTGAGCCTGGTGGGCGTGCTGGTCAGCCTGTACCCGGCGAGCACGGTCGTCCTGGCCCGGGTGCTGCTGTCCGAGCGGATCAGCCGGCCCCAGGCTCTCGGGCTGGGCCTGGCCGCGGCGGCGGTGGCGATGATCGCCGCGGGTTGAGGGCGGGCGAGGTTCCCTAGCCGTCCGGCCGGGGGCGCTCGCCGGGAGGGGCCTCGCCGCCCCCGTCGGCCCGCTGGCGGAGGAACCGCTCGATCTCCGCGATCAGGTCGTCGCCGGCCGGGGGCCCCTCCTGGTCGACCAGGGCCTCGAGCCGCTGGACGTAGGATCGGGACTCCTCGTCGGCGGCCACGGCCTGGTCGAGGCGCTCCCGGCTCACCTCCGCCGCCCGGACCAGCTCGCCGGGATCGAAGCGGACGCCGAGGTGCCGCCCCACGTGCTCCAGGAGGGCGACGGAGGCCGCCGGGTAGGCGGAACCGACGTAGTGCGGGACCTGGGCGTAGAACCCGACCGCCGGGATCCCGCTGCCCGAGACCGCGAGCTCCACGGTGCTGAGCGCGGCGGCGGGGACCCGCAGCAATCCGGCCGGCCCCTTCCGCTCCTCGTCGTGGAGGAGCCCCGGCTTCGATGCGGTGGCCAGCACCGGCACCGGGCGGGTGTGGGGCACGGCGGCCGGGATCGACCCGATGGAGACCCACTCCACGATCCCCAGACGGAGGCAGAGCTCGAGGACCGAGGCCCCCAGCTCCCGCCACCGGTAGTCGGGCTCGGCGCCGGAGAGCACGAGGACGTCGCGCTGCCCGACCCGGGCTCTGCGGAGCGACAGCTCCGGCCAGGTGAGCTCGGTGAGCGTGCCGTCCACGATGTCCAGGACCGGCCGGCGGGACCGGAAGTCGTAGAGCGCGTCGGGATCGAATTCCGCGATGGTCTCGCCGTCCGCCGCGATCCGGGCTGCGGCTGCGGTGGACGCCCCGGCCGCGTCGATCCACCCGTCGAAGGCAGCGACCAGCGCCGGCGCCACCAGCTCGGGGAACCCTCCTCGCAGGACGTAGATGGCCATCCCGCCGAGCATAGCCCGCCACCCTGGCCTCGGCCCCCGTGCCCTACACTCCTCGTGGCATGCCGATCTACGAGTTCGCCTGCGCGGTCTGCGGAGCTCGGTTCGAGGAGCTGCTATCCCGGGCGGCGCCGGACCCACCGTGCCCGTCCTGCGGCAGCCGGTCCGTGTCCCGGCTGATCTCCACCTTCGCCACCGGCGGGGACGGCGGGGGCGGGTGCGCATGCGGTGGGCGCTGCGCCTGTGGCCGCCGGGGTTGACGCGCCGGGGCCCCGGAACCCCCGACCTCCCTCCGGCCCGGCGGGTGATCCCCGCGCCCGGTTCAGCGCGGGGTGGCCGGCGACGGCGCGAACGGCGGACCGTGCCCGGGGACGATCCGGGTGAGCCCGGGGAGGGCGAGGATCCGCTCCCGGGAGGCGTGCAGCACCGAGGGGTCCGGCGCGTAGGGGTCCTCGGCCGGCCCGCCGGCGTGCCACCACAGGTGGGTGAGGACGACCAGCCCCTCCGGCGTGCGGACCAGGGTCGAGACGTCCTGCTCGGTGTGCCCGGGCGTCGCCAGCAGCTCCACGTGGGGGGAGAGGGCGAAGCCCTCCGCCGGCCGGGCCACCCATCGGTCGCCCCGGTACCAGGCCCAGTGGTCGTGCACCCGGGCCCCCGGGAACAGCCCGGCGAAGCGCGTGTGGTCCGGGTGATGGTGGGACAGGACGACGTCGGTCACGTCCCCGGGATCCACCCCCAGCTCGGTCAGGGGACCGAGGATCGCCCCCGGTCCCCGGACGAGCCCCGGATCCACGACGATCCGGGCCTCCCCGTCCCGGATGAGGCTCACGGTGGCGCCGACCCGCTCCCCGCCGTCGCGGATGTAGCCCTCGTGCAGGACGTGGAGCTCGGCCACGGGCCCTCCCTCACCGCCCGTCCAGGATGCCGTCCCGGAGGTCGCGGAACGCCGAGCGGGCTCTCTCACCGAGCCGGATCACGCTCGCGCCGTCCACCGTGGCCCCGGTCCCGGACACGACCCGGTTGCGCACGCGGGAGGGATCGATCGAGGGGGCCGCGGCGACGAGCTCCAGGATCTCGCGCATCGAGAGGTCGGTCCGCAGGTTCCGCACCCCGGCCAGCACCCAGCGGAAGAGGGCGACGGGGTCCTCCCGGGCGTCGCGTCGCAGCTCGGCCAGGGCGGCCACCATCAGCCGTCCCTGGTTCAGGGATCGCCCGAAGTCGCCGCCCGGCGCGTCGTGGCGGTTCCGCGAGAACCGCAGGGCTTCCCGGCCCGAGAGCCGTTGCCTCCCCGGTCGGAAGTACGCCCGGGAGTAGGGGTCGCTCATCGCGTAGGGGACCGCGACCTCGATCCCGCCCACGGCGTCCACCATACGCTCGAAGCCCTGGAACCCGGTGAGGACGTAGGCGTCGACCGGGATCCCCGTGAGCAGTTCGACGGTCCGGACCAGGAGCTCCGGCCCGCCGGCCACGAGCGCGCCGTTGATCCGACCGGCCCCGTGCCCGGGGATCGTGACCCAGGAGTCCCGGGGGATCCCCAGGATCGACGCCCGGCCGCTCCGCGGCTCGACGGCCACCAGGTGGATGGAATCCGCCCGGGTCCCGGCCACGGCCTGCCCGGGGCGCGCGTCGCTCCCGATCACCAGCACGAACAGCGGATCCCGGCCCTCGAGCCCGGGCCACGACCGGGCCCGGAGGCGTCGCATCTCGCCCGGCGAGGGGATCCGGCCGTCCACGTCGTAGGCCACGATCCGCCACCCCCGTTCCGTCCGGGCCAGCCGGTACCGCCCGTGGTGCGCGATCCGGACATCGAGGCCCGGCGCGAGCCCCCTCCCCTCGAACCCCATCCGGGCCACGGCGGACAGCGGCCGGCCCGCCCCGTCCAGCAGGAACGTGACCTCGACCCGGGCCCGCGTCGGGAGGACCTCGTCGAGCACCCCGGCCCCCGGGCCGAGGGAGAGGCGGGACAGGTCGTGTCGGACGCGGCCCCGGACCGGGCCGGCGAAGAACCGCTCCAGGCCCGGGAAGCGGCCGCCCTGCCAGGCGGCGGGGTCCACGAACGCCTCGGTGTAGAGCTCCGCCATGAGGTCCCGGACCTCGCGGGCCGCGGCGCGGACCCGGCCGGCCGGAGCGGGCCCTCGGACCCCCAGGCCCCGGACGCGGGTCAGCTCCACCCCCAGCGTCGGGGGGTTCGGAGACGTCTCCGGGGAGGTCGAGGGGCTCGCTCCCGGGGAGGGCGATGCGGGGCCGGCGGTGGGCGCGAGCAGGCCCCCGGCCGCGCCGACCAGGAGGGCGATCGCGCCGACCGCGGCGGCGACGAGCAGGCGTCGCCCTCCGCTCACGACCCCGTCGGAGGCGCGGGCATGCGCCCGAGGCTACCCGAGATCCGGCCGGTAGGCTGGACGTGGCGTGCTGCTCGGGATCCTCGCCCACGAGACGTGGTTCACGGACGAACGGCCGCCGTACGACTGGGCGTTCGCTCGGGCCGGGGCGAGCCTCCTGCTGATCGGGGCGGCCGTCGCCGTGGCCGCCGTCTGGCGCCTCCTGGGGCGGCGCGTCCCCCGGCCGGAGCTACCGTTCCTGGGCCCCCTGGGCGCGCTCTCCCCCTGGGTGCCCCGGCTGCTCGCGATCCACGCAGGCGTCTCGCTCCTGGCCCAGGCCGCCCGAGCCACCTACCTCGCGCCGGCGCTCCACCTCCCCGATGGCCCGCTGGGCGCCGGCCTCCGGATCCTCGAGGGGGTGCTCGGGGTCTGGCTGATCAGCGGGTTCAGGATCCGGTGGGCGGCCTTCGCGGTCGTGGCGTCCGGGCCGCTCGGCATGCCCTCGTACGGAGTGGTCCCGATCCTGGAGCGGATGGACCTGCTCGGGATCGCGCTGTTCCTCGCGTTGCTGCCCCCCGGCCCGGACCGGTGGGGGGCGGCCCCGGCGGCGCCGGGCGCGGTGGGACCGGCGATCGTCGCCCTCCGGGTGCTCGTGGGCGGCGCGCTCGTCGTCCTCGCCTTCACCGAGAAGCTCGCCCGCCCGGAGCTCGGGCTGGCGTTCCTCGAACGGTTCCCGGCCTTCAACCTCCTCCGCACGCTGGGGCTCGACGTCGGAGACGTGGCGTTCGTCCGGATCGCCGGCGCCGTCGAGCTGCTGTTCGGGCTGCTGCTGATCTCCGGGACCCTGCCGCAGCTCGCGGTGATCGCCGCCGGCATCCCCTTCAACGCTACGCTGTTCTTCCTGGGGGCCGAGGAGCTGATCGGGCACCTGCCGATCTACGGGGCGATGCTCGCGCTGCTCGTCTACGGGTCCGATCGCCGGCTGGTCGCGGTGGTGGACGCGTTCCCCCGGCCGGGGGCCGGGGCCGCGGTGGCGGCGCGGGCGCCGGCGGCCGCGGGGGACCGGAGCCCTAGGTGACCTTCTGCCCCTTGCCCAACACGACGACGCCGCCCTCGGAGACCACGAAGCGCGCGGCGTCGAGCTCCGCGTCCACGCCGATCCGCGCGCCCTCCGGGATCCGCACGTTCTTGTCCACGATCGCCCGACGGAGGACCGCACCCGGTCCCACCACCACGTCGTGCAGGAGGACGGAGTCCTCGACCACGGCGCCGGGGCCGACCTCCACCCCCGGGGAGAGCACCGAGCGACGCACCCCGCCAGACACGCGGGCCCCCGCGCACACCAGCGCGTCCTCCACGCGGGCCCCGGCGGCGTGCGCCGGCCCCAGGAAGGCCGCCGGGGGGTGCGGCTCGCTCCAGGTGAGGATGGGCCACGACGGGTTGCGGAGCTCGAACGGGGGATCGGGGCGGAGCAGCTCCATGTGGGCCTCGTGGTACGCGTCGAGCGTGCCGACGTCCCGCCAGTACCCCCGGGTGGCCGGCGGCTCGCCGGGCACCTCGTTGCGGGCGAAGTCGTAGACCTCGGCCCGTCCCGCCTCCACCAGCGCCGGGATCACGTCCCCGCCCAGGTCGTGGCGGGAGGAGGCGTCGGACGCGTCCACCGTGACGGCCTCGATCAACGCCCGGGCCTCGAAGACGTAGTTCCCCATCGAGGCGAACACCTCGTCCGGGGCGTCGGGCAGGCCGGGCGCCTCCGCCGGCTTCTCGTGGAAGGCCGCGATCCGCCGTCCGTCGGGAGCCGTCTCGATGACGCCGAAGCGGAAGGCCTGGTCGCGGGGGACCCGGATCCCCGCCACCGTGACCGCCGCGCCCGACGCCACGTGCTGCTCGACCATCTGCCGGGGGTCCATCCGGTACACGTGGTCGGCCCCGAAGACCAGGACGTGGTCCGGGCGCTCGTCGTGGAGGAGGTTGAGGTTCTGGAACACCGCGTCGGCCGATCCGGCGAACCACCGCGGCCCCCGCCGCATCTGCGCCGGCACCGGCGTCACGTAGTTCCCGAGGAGCGAGGACAACCGCCAGGTGGTGGAGATGTGCCGGTCGAGGCTGTGGCTCTTGTACTGGGTGAGGACGGCGATCTTGAAGTAGCCCGCGTTCACCAGGTTCGAGAGGACGAAGTCCACGAGCCGGTAGTGGCCGGCGAACGGCACGGCGGGCTTGGCCCGGTCGGCGGTGAGCGGGGCGAGCCGCTTCCCCTCGCCGCCGGCGAGGACCATCCCGAACACGGGAGCCGGGGCCATCGGGGCGACTGTACCTTCCGGCCTCGCCGGGGCGCACGCGGACGGGACCCGACGACCCACCTCGGTCTGGTATGACCTGGTATCGAGATCCAGGGGCCACGAGCCAGGGGGAGGTGCGACCGTGATCAGGTTCGGGCTCCAGCTCCCGAGCTTCACGTTCCCGGGGCTCCCCCCGGACCGTCTGTTCGAGCGGTGAGCGAGATCGCCGGGGCCGCCGAATCGTCCGGGTTCGACGCGTTCTTCGTCATGGGTCACGTCCAGCAGATCGGCACCGTGGGGGCCGCCGACGAGCCGATGCTCGAGGCGTACACGCTGGTCGGGGCGGTGGCGGCGCGGACGTCCCGGATGACCCTGGGAGCGCTGGTCACCGGGGTGACGTACCGGAACCCCGCCCTGCTGGCGAAGATGGTCACCACCCTCGACGTGATCTCGGGCGGCCGGGCCATCCTGGGCATCGGCGCCGCCTGGAACGAGGACGAGGCCACCCGGTACGGGTACCGATGGCCGTCGGTCGGGGAGCGGATGGACCGTCTGGAGGACGCCCTGCGGATCTGTCGGGCGATGTTCACCGAGGAGCTGGCCACGGTGGAGGGGCGGCCGAGCACTGCCGGCACGAGGGGCGGGACTCCTCGGAGATCACGAAGACCCGGCTGGGGACCCTGATCCTGGCCCCGACGAACGAGGAGGCGGAGCGCCGGGCCGAGGAGCGGGCCCGGACGTTGGGGGTCGACCGGGAGGACCTCCGGGCCAGGGTGACGGCGGGCGACCCGGACGCCGTGAGCCGGGAGGTCGAGCGGTTCCTCGCGGCCGGCCTCGACGGGCTGATCTTCAACCTGCCGCCCGGCTCGTCGCCCGAGGACGTCGAGCTCGCCGGGCGGACCCTCACCGGCCGGTTCGGCGGGCTGACGCCCTGAGCCCGAGGGTCCACCCACCGCCCGACCCGAGGCCCCGGGGGTAGGGTGGTCGGGAGGTCGACGACGGCGAGGAGGAGCGATGCCCCGCGAGGTCCACCGGGACGAGGTCCAGCGGCTCATGGCGGAGGGGGCGCAGATCGTGGAGGTCCTCCCCCGGGAGGAGTACGAGGAGGACCACCTCCCGGGGGCGGTGCACCTCCCGCTCCGCCGCCTCGAGGCGGAGGCCCGGTCCGCGCTCGATCCCAGCCGCCCCGTGGTGGTGTACTGCTGGGACTCGGCCTGAGACCTGAGCCCACGGGCCGCGTGGCGGCTCGAGAGCTTCGGCTTCACCGAGGTCTACGACTACGTCGACGGGAAGCTCGACTGGCTGGCGGCCGGCCTGCCGACCGAGGGGACGAACGCGCGCCGTCCCCGCGCCGCCGACGTGGCCCGCCGCGACGTGCCGACGTGCCGGCTCGATGAGCGGGCGGGGGACGTGCGGGCCCGGGTCCGGGCCGCCGGCTGGGACGCCTGCGTCGTCGTGAACGAGGAGCGGGTGGTGCTGGGCCTGCTCCGGGCCGAGGAGCTGGCCCGGGGCGAGGACGAGCGGATCGAGGAGGCGATGCGCCCGGGCCCCAGCACCTTCCGGCCCCACGTGCCGATCGAGGAGATGGCGCGGTTCATGGTCTCGCACGAGCTCGTGAGCTCCCCGGTCACGACCTCGGACGGGCGGCTCGTCGGGCTGCTCCGGCGGGAGGACGCGGTCCGGGTGGCGCGGGAGCGGGCACGGGAGGAGGCGTCGTGAGGGAAGAGAGGGAGGCGCCCTCCCCCCAGCGCTGCGCGCGATGCGGCCGGCCGGTGGAGGAGTGCGCGTTCTGCGAGCGCGAGGCCTGCCGGGAGCCGATCTGTTCCCGGTGCCTTCGCATCCACCTCCGGGAGGCGCTCGCCGAGCCCCACGTCCACGGAGGCTGACCGGTCCACGGCCCGCTCCGGTACACTGCCCCGGTTCCCGGGAACCTCTGCTCGAGGAGCGTGCCGATGGGTCGAGTGCTGTTGATCGGGTGGGACGGCGCCGATTGGCGGATCCTCGATCCCATGCTCGAGCGGGGGGACCTGCCCAACCTCCAGGGGCTGATCGACCGCGGGCAGCGGGCCGTCCTCCGCTCCACGATCCCCACGCACTCCTGGGCGGCCTGGCCCTCGTTCCTCACCGGCGTGGATCCCGCGGACCACGGCGTGTACGACATCCTGGAGCGGATCCCCGGGACCCACAAGCAGTTCCCCGTCACGTACCGCTCGATCCGGGAGCGGACGTTCGTGGAGGATCTCTCGGCCGCCGGGAAGGTGGGCGTGTACGCGGACGTGCCGCTGATGTTCCCCCCGCCTGAGGTCCGGGGGCGGGTGATCGCCGGCGGCGTGCTGCCGAAGGGGCGCACGTTCACGCATCCCCCGGAGCTGGAGGCGGAGCTGGCGGCGGCCGGCGTGCCCTGGCCGATCAACGGGATGTCGTGGACCACGTTCCGGAACCGCCCGGAGGCCTACCTGCAGGAGGCCCTGGACATCACGGGGAAG
>DATLZP010000167.1:0-3357 GCA_035573935.1 Actinomycetota bacterium | reverse complement strand
GGCGTTCCCGTCCCGGTCCCCTTCAGCGCCCAGCGGCTCCTCGCCTTCCTCGGGCTCCGGGACCGTCCGGTCCTCCGCTCCCACGTGGCCGGCTGCCTGTGGCCGGAGAGCCCGGAGGTCCGGGCGGCGGCGAACCTCCGGTCGGCGCTGTGGCGGCTGGGGCATCCGAGCTCCCGGGTCGTGCTGGCCGCCGGGCGGTTCCTCCAGCTCTCCCCCGCCGTCGAGGTGGACCTCCGGCGGAGCACCGCGATCGCCCAGCGGCTGCTGGATCCGGGCCGGCCGCTCGTCGAAGCCGACCGGGCCGTCTCGATCCTGACCGAGGACGTCCTGCCCGACTGGTTCGACGAGTGGATCGCCGTCGCCCGGGAGCACTTCCGCCAGCTGCGGCTTCACGCGCTGGAGGCCCTCTGCGAGCGGCTCACGGGGCTGGGCCGGTACCAGGAGGCGATCGAGGCCGGGCTGGCGGCCGTGGCCGCCGAGCCGCTGCGCGAGAGCGCCCACCGCGCCCTGATCCGGACGCACCTGGCCGAGGGGAACCTCGGCGAGGCGATGCAGCAGTACCGCGCCTTCCGTCGCCTCCTCCGCGCGGAGCTGGGGCTCGATCCGTCGCCCTCCATGGAGGCCCTGGTCCGGGGGATGCGATCGGTGACGGTGGGGTGACGCCGCCGGCCCACGCTGGCCGCCGTGACCGCTCCCCCCGCCGGGGCCGGACCTGAGCCCGTCCGGATCGTGATCGTCCGGGCGTGGCTGGAGCCCGGGCATCCCACCCCCCTCCGGGTGCGCGTCCTCCGGGGGGACCCCACCGGTGGCGAACGGCCGCGGGGGGATCCCGGCGGCTCGGAGGTCGTCGCCGTGGCCGCGACGATCGATGACGCCGTCCGGGCCGTCCGAGCGGCGCTCGAGGAGATGGTCCGTGGGCCGGGTCGCGTCCCGTGACAACGGCGGTGACGCTCCGGTGACGCGGGGCGGCCAGGGTCCGGGGGAGCCGCCCGCCCGCTCCGCACGGACGGACGGTCGGGGCGGGGACATCGGGGAGGACACGATGACGGACGCGACGAGGGCGGGGGGAGGGCCGGGGCCATGATGCGGTGGCTGGTCGGATCGAGCATGCGGTTCCGCGGCCTGGTGGTGGCGATCGCCGCCGGCGCCATCGTGCTGGGCATCACGCAGCTCCCCGGCACACCGGTCGACACCCTGCCGGAGTTCAAGCGGACCGTGGTCGAGGTCCAGACCGAGGCCCTGGGGCTCTCCGCGGAAGAGGTCGAGCAGTTCATCACGGTCCCGCTGGAGCAGGACCTGCTGAACGGCGTGGCGTTCCTGGAGGAGATCGAGTCGGCATCGCTGCCCGGCCTGTCGTCGGTGGTCATGACCTTCGAGCCGGGGACCGACCTGCTCGACGCGCGGCAGGTCGTCGCGGAGCGCCTCACCCAGGCCGTCGCCGCGGCCGGGCTACCGGAGGTGGCCAAGCCCCCCCAGATGCTCCAGCCCCTCTCCTCCACCAGCCGGGTGGCGATGGTCCGCCTGACCCCCGAGGAGCTGTCCCCGATCGAGGTCTCGGTCCTGGCCCGGTGGGTGATCGTGCCCCGCCTGCTGGGGGTGCCGGGGGTGGCCAACGTGGCGATCTGGGGGTTCCGGGACCGCCAGCTCCAGGTGCTCGTGGATCCGGCGCGCCTGCACGAGGCCGGCGTCACGCTGGGCCAGGTCGTCCGGACCGCCGGGAACGCCCTGGAGGTCTCGCCGCTGTCGTTCCTCGAGGCCTCGAGCCCGGGCACCGGCGGCTGGATCGACACCGTGAACCAGCGGCTCAACATCTTCCACCAGCAGGCCATCGACTCGCCGGAGGAGCTCGCGGCCGTGCCCCTGGAGGACGAGGAGGGCCGGGCCGTGATGGCCCGGGGCCGGCCCGTGCTGCTCGGGGACGTGACGGAGGTCGTGGAGGACCACCAGCCGCTGATCGGGGACGCGCTCTGCCGGGACGGGGGATGTCTCCTGCTCGTGGTCGAGAGGTTCCCGGGCGCGAACACGCCGGAGGTGACGCGGGGGATCGAGGAAGCGATCGACGCGATGCGTCCCGGCCTGGACGGGATGGCGATCGACAACGGGATCTACCGGCCCGCCGACTACATCGAGGCCTCGTTCCGGAACCTGGGCCGCTCCCTGGCCGTGGCCGGGATCCTCCTGGTCCTGGTGCTCGGCCTGCTCCTGTTCGAGTGGCGGGCCACGCTGATCGCCGCCGCCGGGGTGCTCGTCTCGCTGGCCGGGGCCGGGCTGGTGCTCCGGTGGACGGGGCAGACCGTGAACGCGATGGTGGTGGCCGGGCTGGCCGGTGCCCTCGGCCTGATCACGTACGACGCCGTCCTGGACGCGCAGCGGATCGTGGAGGGACAGCGCCGACGGGAGGAGGAGGGGGCGGGCGCGCCGCGGTGGCGGGCCCTGTTGGACGCCACCGTGGACACGCGCCGGACCGCGCTCACCGCGTTCCTGGTGGTGGCGGTGACCCTGGTGCCGGTGTTCTCCATGGAGCGAGAGGCCGGTGCCTTCCTCCCGCCGATCGCCGTCGCCCTGCTGCTGGCCATGGCCGTGGCCGCGGTGGTGGCTCTCACGGTGATCCCCGCCCTCGGCATGCTCCTGGGGAGCGACGGGCCCGGGCGGGGCGGACCGGTGATCCCCCGGCTGGAGCGGTGGTCCGAGCGATGGACCGGCCGCGCCGTCGGCCGGCCGGCCGGCGCGATCGCCGTCGTGGTTGTCGCCGTGCTCCTCGGGCTGGCCAGCCTTCCCTTCCTCGACGTGTCGATGCGGCCGTCGCTCCGGGAGCACGACGTGCTCGTCCACCTGGAGGCCCCGCCGGGCACGTCGCTGCCCCGGATGGATGCGATCGTCCGCGGGGTCCTCGACGAGCTGGCGGCCCTCCCCGGGGTCCGGGACGTCGGGGCCCACGTCGGTCGGGCCGTCACCTCCGATCAGATCGTCAACGTGAACTCCGGGGAGATCTGGCTCGGCATCGAGCCCTCGGCCGACCACGGGGCGACGCTCGCCGCGATCCGCGACGTCGTCGACCGCCACCCCGAGGCCTCCGCCCAGGTCGGCACGTACTCCGCCGCGCGGGTGGCCGAGCTCCTGGGAGCCCCCGGGGACGACCTGATCGTCCGGGTCTACGGCGAGGACGAGTCGACCCTGCAGGGCCTGGCGGAGGAGGTCCGGGCGGCGGTGGCCGGTGTGGAGGGCGTGCGGGGCTCCCGGGTCGTGGACCAGCCCGAGGAGCCGGTGATCGAGGTGCAGGTCGACGTGCGCCGGGCCCAGGCCCATGGGGTGAAGCCCGGCGACGCCCGGCGGGCCGCGGCGATCCTCCTCTCCGGG
>DATLZP010000166.1:0-3204 GCA_035573935.1 Actinomycetota bacterium | reverse complement strand
CTTCCTCCCCGGCGACATGGTCGACCGCCGCCGGTTCGAGGAGCGGAACGCCGAGGTCGTCGAGCGGGGCGGGCAGCCGGCCTCGGCCCGGCCCATCCTCCTGGGGATCACGAAGGCCTCCCTGGCCACCGACTCCTGGTTGGCGGCCGCGTCCTTCCAGGAGACCACGCGGGTCCTGACCGATGCGGCCATCCAGGGCAAGGCGGATCCGCTCCTCGGCCTGAAGGAGAACGTGATCATCGGGAAGCTGATCCCGGCCGGCACCGGCATGGGCCGGTACCGCAACGTGCAGGTCCGGATCGACCCCGACGCCATCCCCGAGTACTGGCTGGCGCGCCAGCGGGAGATGGCGGAGGCGGGGGAGGGGCCCGCGCAGGAGCCCGCGCTCACCGGGCTCACCCGGGAGCAGGCGGAGCAGATGCTGGGGGGCGGCTCCTCGGCCTCCGAGGAGTAGGCCGGGGGCCGCCCGGCGGGACCTAGTCGGCCGTCGCCGTCGCCAGCTCCAGCAGGGCGCGGTGCACGGCCGGGGGGCCGGCCAGGATGCTCCCGCCCAGGTACCCGGGGCCGCCCCCCCAATCGGTGACCACGCCCCCGGCCTCCTCGATCAGGAGGGCCCCGGCCGCCACGTCCCAGGAGGAGAGCGACAGCTCGAAGAACCCGTCGAAGACGCCGGCGGCGACCCAGGCCAGGTCGAGCGAGGCGGCTCCCGGACGGCGGAGGTCCTCGAACCGGTCGAGGGCGGCGGTGAGCATCCGGAGGTAGCGGGGGAGCAGCTCCTTCCGTCGGAACGGGAACCCGGTGCCGACCACCGCGTGTCGGGGTTCCCTGTCGGAGACCCGGAGGGGGGTGGGTGGCCCATCGGCCCGGACCAGCGTGGCCCCCAGGCCGCGGGCCGCTCGGTAGGTCTCCCCGAGGAAGGGAGCGTGGACCACGCCCACCACCGGGCGCCCCCCCTCCACCAGGGCCACCGAGACCCCCACGACGGGGAACCCGTGGAGGTGGTTCGTGGTCCCATCCAGGGGGTCCACGAGCCAGTACCGCTGGCCGGTCTCCCCTCCCCCCTCCTCCCCGTGCACGGGGATCCCGGGGGCCCCGGCGGCGAGCACGGCCGCCACGGCCGCCTCGCTCCTCCGATCGACCTCGGTTACGTAGTCCCCCCGGCCCTTCCGGTCGGCCCGATCGGCCGGCCCGGCCAGCACGACCCGGCCGCCTCGGAGGGCGGCCCGCTCCGCGAGGTCCAGCAGGTCGGGGGGCGGGGAGGGGTCCACGGGCCCGCCACCCTAGCAGGCGCGGTATCATGCGGAACGCGGGCGCGGCAGGCCCGCGTTGACGGGCCTGGCCGGTGCCGGTAGGCTTACCTGTCGCGTCTGCGGCCCGGAGGACCGGGTCCGTATCGAGCGTGCGCAGGGGGATCCGAAGGGACAACCGGTCGTCGCGTGTCCCTGGGGGCCGGGCCCGCGGGTCCGGCTCCTTCACGGGAGGCCCCCTGTGGAGCGAGGAAGAGAGCGTGCGGACGAGACACCCATGCCCACGATCCAGCAGCTGGTCAGGAGCGGGCGCCAGCGCCCGCGGAGGAAGACGAAGAGCCCGGCGCTCAGGGGCTCCCCGCAGCGCCGGGGCGTCTGCACGCGCGTCTACACGGTAACCCCGAAGAAGCCGAACTCCGCCCTCCGGAAGGTCGCCCGGGTCCGCCTCACGAGCGGGATCGAGGTCACGGCCTACATCCCGGGGGTGGGCCACAACCTCCAGGAGCACTCGATCGTGCTCGTCCGGGCGGGCCGGGTGAAGGACCTGCCGGGCGTCCGGTACAAGGTGATCCGGGGGACGCTCGACACCGCCGGGGTCCGGGACCGGAAGCAGGCCCGGTCCCGCTACGGCGCGAAGCGGGAGGCGTAGCCGTGCCGCGGAAGGGTCCCGCCGGCCGTCGGGAGGTCCCCCCGGACCCCGTCTACCAGAACCAGCTGGTCACCCAGCTGATCAACAAGGTGCTGCTGGACGGGAAGAAGAGCCTGGCCGAGCGGATCGTCTACGAGGCGCTGGAGCAGATCAGCCAGCGGACGGCGAACGACCCGGTCATCACGCTGAAGAAGGCCGTGGAGAACGTCCGACCGCTCCTCGAGGTCCGCTCCCGTCGCGTGGGCGGGGCGACGTACCAGGTGCCGGTGGAGGTCCGGCCCCACCGGGGCACGACGCTCGCCCTCCGGTGGATCGTGAACCACGCCCGGCAGCGGCGGGAGCACACGATGGCCGAGCGACTGGTCGGGGAGATCATGGACGCCGCGCAGGGGACCGGGGCCTCGGTGAAGCGGCGGGAGGACGTCCACAAGATGGCGGAGGCGAACCGGGCCTTCGCCCACTACCGGTGGTGAACGCAGGGGTGACGGTGATCGAGCCGAACGGCACGGGCCGGGCCGCGGGCCCGGCGCCCGGTGAGGGGGTGCGGTGATGGCGCGCCCCGCGGAGAGGATCGAGGTGGCACAGGCAGCACGGACGGTGAGCAAGCGGCAGCCCAGGGGGTCCGGCAAGGACCTCGTGATCCGGGAGTACCTGCTCGCCCGCACCCGGAACATCGGGATCATGGCCCACATCGATGCGGGCAAGACCACCACGACCGAGCGGATCCTCTACTACACCGGGAAGGCGTACAAGATCGGAGAGGTCCACGAGGGCACCGCCCAGATGGACTGGATGGTCCAGGAGCGTGAGCGGGGGATCACCATCACCTCCGCCGCCACGACCTGTCAGTGGAAGGGCCACTGGATCAACATCATCGACACCCCCGGCCACGTGGATTTCACGGTCGAGGTAGAGCGTTCCCTCCGCGTGCTGGACGGGGCGATCGCGGTGTTCGACGCGGTGGCCGGGGTGGAGCCGCAGACCGAGACCGTGTGGCGGCAGGCCGACCGGTACCGGGTGCCCCGGATGGGGTTCGTGAACAAGATGGACCGGACCGGGGCCGACTTCGAACGCACGGTCCAGATGATCCGGGACCGCCTCCAGGCGACGCCCCTGGTGGTCCAGCTCCCCTGGGGCCGGGAGGCCGACTTCGTGGGCGTGGTGGATCTCGTGGAGCTCAAGGGGCGGCGCTGGACCACGGAGATGGGCGAGGAGTGGGAGGACGTGGAGCCGACCGACCTCCCCGAGGACCTGCGACGGGCCGCCGAGCAGGCCCGCCACGACCTGTACGAGCAGCTGGCCGACGTG
>DATLZP010000165.1:0-2498 GCA_035573935.1 Actinomycetota bacterium | reverse complement strand
GAGCACGCCGAAGCCGATGGCGGCGATCCGCCAGGGCCGGTTGGCCCGGTTCCACAGGGGCGCGTAGGGCTGGTCGAAGCGGGCCACCCCCACCACCGGGCCGTCGAGCTTCAGCCGCAGGGGCACCCAGGTCTGGAACGTCCCCCCCACGACCGCCGTCTCCACGCCCGCCCGCATCACGCGCCGGATCCGCTCGTGGACCACGACGACCTGCTGGCCGACGGTCCCGGGGTCCGTGGAGAAGACGATCCGGGCCTCGGGGTCCCAGAGCGTGAGGCCGGTGAACGGGGAGTCGGCCAGGACCCCCTCCCGCACGTCGCGGAGGAGGTCGTCGTAGCGATCCCCCTCCACCGGGGCGGCCAGGTCCTGGGACGAGAGGAGGGGGGCCAGCTGGAGCGTGGCCCGGGTCCGGGCCTGGGAGGCCGCGGCCGCCTCGTCCCTGGCCACGGCCTTCCCTCCCAGGAACAGCGCGCCGGCGATGCCCGCGACGCAGGCCAGGGAGAGCAGGCCCCACAGCATGCGCCGCTGCCCGACGCCGGCTCCGTCCATCGTCCCGCTCCTTCCTCCTCCCGGGATCCCACGCTGTATCGGCACCGGGGGCCCGAAGGTGTAGCCCCCGGAGCGAGGGAGCCGAGCCGGGCATGGCCCGTCCGGGCTACCGGGGTCCCGGCGCCGTCGGGGCCCGGGGGTATCCTTCGGCGCATGCTGGCCCTGCGGGCGGACCCCTGGCAGCCCGACCACGGGATGGGGTTCGAGGCGGCCCCGGAGGAGCCGCCGGCCAGGGCCGAGCCGTTCGTCGAGACCTCGGACTGGACCCGACCCGTCCGGCCTCGGGAGGCGCCGGAGGCCCCGGTCTGGTTCGTGGACGGCGTGCGCCGGGTGGAGCTCCGGGTCCTGGCCTCGGAGGACGGACGGCGGGCCTTCGGCCTGTTCGGGTCGTACGCGGTGGGCGCGGTCCGGTCGGACGGACGGGCGGCGTTCGGCCCCCACGTGGTCGATCGGGCGCTGGTCCTGGGGGGCGGCCTGGCCCCCGCCCCGGTCCAGGTGGAGGTGGGGGGGATCCGGCTCGCCTATCGTCCGGTGGCGGAGCCCCGATCGGAGCCCGACCGGCCGCTCCACCGCCTCCAGGCGGAGATGCAGGCCGCGGAGGCCGAGCTCGCGGTGTCGGTGGCCGCGACGGGCGGGGAGCTCGTCCTGGCCGACGGGCGGTGGGAGTCGCAGCGGCCCACGGCGAGCCCCGTGGTGGGGGTCGTGAAGCGCTGGTCCCGGGCCTACCTCCTGCCGGAGCAGGAGGCGCTGGTGGGGCAGCTCGCCGCCGGTGAGCGGACCCCCCTGTTCGGCCTGGCCGAGCCCGACGAGCCGCTCGGGCGCTACGCCTGGTACGCCCGGGTGGCGCCGCTCCGCCCGGAGTGGCACGAGCACGCCGGGGTCGTCCGCTGCGAGGTCCGGGCCGGCCTGGGGTTGGCCACCGCGGTCGCGGTGGCCGACCGGGTCGCCGCGCTCCTCCCCCGGTTCGCCGGGCGGCGGGGCGACCCCCGGTGGCCGCAGAACCTGGCCCCCGTGGGGGCGCTGGAGGCGTGGCTCCAGCACCGGCTGGGGCACCGGGGGCTGATCCGCCGGGCCCTGGTGGCCCTGCTGGCCGGGGAGGGGTGAGCGTGGACCGGGGGACGCCGGAGGCCTCGGAGCGGGTGGGGATGGTCCTGGGGACCGAGGACGCCACCCCCCTCACGTTCTGGGTGGGGGTGGAGGAGGGGGCCTACCTCCAGCTCGACGACGCGGTCGTCGTGGACTCCGAGGTGCCGGGGCGGGGGCCGCTCCGGATCGCCGGGATCGTCCAGGACGTCCGGGCCAGGCACGAGGGGGCGAGCTTCGACACCGACGTGTTCCTGGTGGAGCGGGGCGTGCTGCCGGTGGACACGGCGGTCGCCGCCCGGGTGGTGGCCACCCGGTTCGAGCCCGAGATCTTCGTGCCGCCGATGCCGGGGCTGCCGGCGTTCCGGGCCCGGGGGAAGGACCGGGAGGAGGCGCTGTACTTCGACCGGATGGAGCGGCGCCTGCCGGCCGGGCTCACCCGGGACGGGGAGCCGGTCTTCCTGGACCTCGACTTCCTGGACGGCACGCGGGGGGCGCACGTGAACATCAGCGGGGTCTCCGGCGTGGCCACGAAGACGACCTACGCGCTGTTCCTGCTGTACTCGCTGTTCCACACCGACGTGCTGGGGCCCTACGCGGCGAACACGAAGGCCCTCGTGTTCAACGTGAAGGGCGAGGACCTGATGTGGCTGGACCGGCCGAACGCCCGCCTGTCGGAACAGGACCGGGCCGACCTGGAACGGCTCGGCCTGCCCGCCGGGCCGTTCTCCTCGGTCGGCCTGTGGGCGCCGGTCCGGGCCCGGGCCGGCGGGCAGCCCATCCCCGACGTCGAGGGGCGCTCGGAGGGGGTCACGGCCTACCACTGGACCGTGCGGGAGTTCGTCCGGGAGAAGCTCCTGCGGTTC
>DATLZP010000164.1:0-10705 GCA_035573935.1 Actinomycetota bacterium | reverse complement strand
GATCGCAGCGCGTTCATCCTGTCGCTCCTCCGCCATCCTCGTGGAGAGCGTCCTGAGGACCTGCTCCCGATCCTGGAGCTCCCGATGCGCCTCCTCGAGCGCCTGACTTCGGAAGAACATCTGCCGCGCGAAAAGCAAGGGCGCAAGGACCGTCACGACCGACCACATCCCGACGCCTGGGACGAGAAACAATTTTGCGAGAACCGTCCCCACCAACCCCAGCCCCAAGTAGCTGATCAGGAATTCGTGACCCCGTCCGAGCAGCTGCCGTGCCACAACTGGCGGACTCAGGTGATGGTTCAACGCCACGTAGGCACTGACAAGTCCTAGATTCACCACATAGTCGACCAATGTCGCCAACAATGCCACGGGCACGAGCTTAGGCCAAGGCTGCGACAGCGACGCGAGAGCGTGGAAGGTCGAACTCGCCGCGAACACGGCCACCGTGACCTGAGCTCTATTGAAGAGCCCTCGTGAAACGGAGACTTCCCTGCGAAACTCTCGCGGATCGAAGGAGCCCAGGAATGCGACAGCTGCGGCCGCGGCCGGATCATAAATAAGCGCCACGGCGATGAGCATTGGAAAGCCGAGGCTCACGTGTACCCCGTGCCATGTCGGCACCGGAAGCAGTTCGACGGCGGCAATCAAGGAAATCCAAATGACCAACTCAGCTGCGATAACATCCGGGTTGCTCCTGATGAGGTATCCGAGGCCCGACAGCGTGGGCACAACGACCAGGAACGCGAACGCTGTCGCAGCGCCAGATGCCCGCGCATGAGGCCTGCGCTCTCGCCGTCGCCTCAAGACCTCCAGCAAGGACTCCACCTGGGCCACCATACTCCCTCATGGTCCCACGTACATGGAACCGGTCAACAGAGGCGATTGGAAGGCAAGAGCGGGCGCCAGATGGCCTACGGTAAAAGCCGTAACGACGATGCCTTGCAGTGGCGCGCGGATCTGAACGGACACAGGGCCGATAGTCGCAAACAGGCACTTCGTCGCCTACTCACACGCCCTCGCCAGGAACACTAACCGTTACCGTGATGACGGTTCCCTGTCCGGTCCGCGAATCAACGAGTAGTGTTCCTCCGACAGCATCTACTCGCTCACGCATGAGGGTAAGACCAAAGTGATCTTCAAGTGAACGACACGCCCCGACGTCGAACCCACAACCGTCGTCCTCCACCGTGAGACGAGCTTCACGACCCGCCCTCGTGAGATTGACAGTGATCATCGAGCAACCCGAATGTCGCACGGAATTCTCAATCGCCTCCCGAGCGACCTGATACAGAACCAGCTCCGTCGCTGGCGGCGCTCCTACCTCCTCGAGATGAACGTGCATCGAGATTTCCGACTCCTCTCGAACCCTTTCAATCAGCAGTCTCAAGGTGTCCACGAGACCTGCCCGCCCAATCCGCGACTCGCGAAGATCACTGATCGCATTTCGCAGAGCTTCGGATGCTCGGGCGCATGCGTGCAGCAGGGAAGGAAGATCTTCGTCAAGTTGCAGGAGCCGACCCGAACGAAGGTCCTCCTTGAGGACGTGGGCATGAATCGTCACATTGTGCAGTTCACTGAGGACATCGTCGTGAAGGGCTGCCGCTATCCGACGTCGCTCATCACGTCTCTCATCCGCGATTCTATTCAGCACGGATTTCACGAGCTTCCTCCGCGAGGAGAGGCTGCGGAGACTGACGTCCAGTTCCCGCCTGTAGGCGAATGCCTGCCGCGCAAGGAAGAGCACCGCGACGAACGAGAACAGACCCCACCAGCCCAGCCTTGCGATGACTTCAGCGGCCACAAGGCCGAGGAAGCCGAGACAGACGTACGCGAGGGCAAACAGCGGGGCCGGCCCGAATCGCATCCGAGCCAGGATGGCCGCGGGATGCGCCCCACGTCTCAGACAGAAGCTTGAGACGACCAGCAGGTAATTGAGTAATCCATCGGCAAAGACGGCCGCCACCGCAGCCGATCCTGCTATTGGCCAGCGTCCCACTTCGCCGCCCAACAGTTCAAAGACCCACGCCCCCGCCATGACACTGAGCGCGGTTTGCCCTCGGTTGAAGGCAGCCAAACTCCAGGAGACTTGCCGCCGTAGCTCCCGGGGATCGACTGAGCCCAGAAGAGCAACGAATCCGGCGAAGGTCGGCCCCTCCAGAAATCCGGCAGCCAGGAGGATGGGGAGGTCCATCGCCAGGGTGGGGCCGTTCCGTGCCCCGATAGGAGCAAGCCAAATCCCCAGAACGGCAACCTGTGCGACCCAGACAACTGACGAGGCCCCGAGCTGCAAGCCGGATGCTAGGGAGCTGCCAGCCACGACGCCTGCCGCGGTGAGGAACACTGTCCATGCGAACAAGCGAAAGGAAAGGGGCTCCCGTGGGGGCGCGCCAGACCGTCGGGGAAGCTGTCTCGTCGCCCGAGTCGCGGAGAGCGACAAAATCGCCTACCCGCTTGGTCCGCCGAAGTGGCCGCACGAAATCCTAATCGTCCAGGCCACCTGGTCAAGGGGGATTTTCCGCCTGCCCCGCCCGGGGGACGTCCTCACCCCCCACTAAGGGCCCCAAGTTGATCGGGGACAGCGCCATTTAGCAGGCCCTAAGCAGGCTGTTAGGCACACTACACACCCTGATCGTGACCGGGGATGAAAGGAGGGGGCCATATGCGGCACATCAGGCGGCTGGCCATCGCGCTTGGTTCTCTGCTCGCTCTTCTCGTGGCGGGCGGCGCGCACTACAAGGCCTAGTTCGAGCTTCGGCCGCGCACAGGCGTCCCGGAACCGGGGCGCCTGTGTGGTGCTGGGCGCCTAGTCGGCAGGCTCGTGGCAGTCCGCAAGCTCGGGTACGCTTCCTCCGACCGCGGTTCCGGGGGGAGGCGGTGGCCGAGCGCCTGGACGTCAGGATCCTCGGTCCGCTCGCCGTCGAGCGGGACGGGGTCGCACTGCCCCTAGGGGGGCAGAAGCAGCGCGCTCTCCTGGCCGCCCTGCTGCTCCGGGAGGGGGAGGTCCTCCCGACGGAGTTGCTGATCGAGCTCCTGTGGGGTGACTCCCCGCCCCCTACGGCCCGGACCACGATCCAGGTCTACATCTCGAAGTTCCGCAAACTCCTGGGCACGGGAACCGGCCTGAGCATCGAGACCAGGGGGTCCGGATACGTAGCTCGGGTGGACCCCCAGTGCTTCGACGTCCGACGGTTCGAACAGTTGGTCGAGGAAGGCCGATCCGCCCAGGCCAGTGGGGACGCGCTCCGCGCTCACAACCTCCTGAGCCAGGCCCTGGCGCTCTGGAGGGGCGCGCCGCTCGAGGATCTGGACCTGCCCGCTGAGCTGAGCGCCGCGGTGTCGCGGTTGGAGGAGGCGAGGGTCGGCGCCCTTGCCGCCCGGATCGAGACGGAGCTGGCCCTGGGGCGGCACGCCGAGGTGGTGCCGGAGCTCGAGCAGCTCCTCGCCGACCAGCCGCTGAACGAACGGCTGCACACGCTGGCCATGCTCGCGCTCTACCGAGCGGGCCGCCAGGCCGACGCCCTCGACGTGGCCGAGCGGCTCCGCAGACGTCTCGCGGAAGACCTCGGGATCGAGCCGTCGCCCACTGTTCGCAAGCTGGCGGAGGACATCCTGCGCCAGTCCCCCGACCTCGATCTGCCCCAGGGCGTCTCCCCCGAAGCGGCTCCCCGCCAGGTGCGGGCCAGCGTGACGGTGCTGTCGTGCCGTCTGCCGGAGGAACATGAGGCCGGGGAGGACCCGGAGGCCCGTCTGCGGATCACGGAGCGCCGGCTGCAGGGAGCGCTCCAGGTGATCGCATCCTGCGGCGGCGCGGTCCACGAGGCGATCGGACGACGGTTGATCGCGGTCTTCGGCGTCCCCGCCTCCCACGAGGACGACGCCGCCAGGGCGCTGGTGGCGGCGAACCGTCTGCAGACGCTTCCCGGCGAGGCGGACCTCTCGCCCGAGGGCGCCCCCCGGATCGGCGTGGCGACCGGCGAGGTGCTGGTCGAGGAGGCGGGCGAGCGGCGGACGCTCCTCTCCGCCGATCCGCTCGAGCTCGCGGAGGAGCTCGTACGTTCGGCGCGGCCCGGCGAGGTGCTCCTGGACGCCCTCACGCTGCGCCTGGCGGGCCCAGGCGTCGGGTCCAAGCCCGCGGACGTCAAGCTCCCGCCGGGGACGCCCCCGACCGAGGTCCACCGCCTCACCGCTGCCCCGCCCGGGGGCCGCCACCTCCGGGACGTGGGGTTCGTGGGACGCGCCGAGGAGCTGGAGCTCCTCCGTCAGGCGTTCGATCGGGTGGCCCGGAGGTCGAGCCCCGCGCTCGTCACGCTCCTGGGCCCGGCGGGGATCGGGAAATCACGGCTCCTGTCGGAGTTCGTGACCTCCCTGGGCGAGGCGGCCCGGGTCCTCACCGGGCGCTGTCTCCCCTTCGGCACCGACATCACGCTCTGGCCCATCGCCGAGGTGATCCGGCAGGCGGCGGGGGCGGGCCCGGCCGACCCGGCGGACACGCTCCGGGATCGGATCGCCGGGCTCCTCGGGGACGAGGTCGATGCGGCGTTCATCGGCGAGCAGATCGCGGGCGCGCTCGGGATCTCCGACGTGCCCCCGGTCCCGGACGAGATCGCATGGGCCATCCGGAAGCTGCTCGAGGCGCTGGCCGGGGCGCGCCCGCTGATCGTCGTGGTCGACGACCTGCACTGGGGGGACGCCACGCTGCTGGACCTCATCGAGCACATCGCCACCTGGGCCCGCGACGCCCCCCTGATGCTGGTCTGCCTGGCGCGGCCGGAGCTCCTCGAGCGCCGGCCCGGCTGGGGCGGGGGGCGCTTCGACGCGCTCACGCTCTCCCTGGACCCCCTGGGGGAGGCCGAGGCGACGCTGCTGCTGGCCAACCTCCTCCCCGGCGGAACCGTCACGGACGCCGCCCGCGAGCTGATCCTCGACGCGGCGGAGGGGAACCCGTTGTTCCTCGAGGAGCTGGTGGCGATGCTGATCGAGAACGGCACGCTCCGGTGGCGGGACGGGACGTGGGTCCTCGCGCTGGGGACGGAGAGCGTCCCGGTGCCGATCACGGTCCAGGCGCTGATCCGGGCCCGGCTGGATCGCGCATCGCCCCTCGAGCGGCGGGTCCTGGAGCTCGGGGCTGTCGTGGGTCGGGAGTTCGGCGAGGAGGACCTCCTGGAGCTCTCGGACGAGGAGGAGGCCGGGGGGCTCCCTCACGCCCTGCAGCGGCTGGTGGGCCGGGATCTCATCGTGCCGGTCGATGGAGGCCGGCCGGGACGGGCGGCCACCTACCGATTCCGGCACCTGCTGATCCGGGACGTCGTCTACCGGAGCGCGGCCAAGCAGCGCCGGGCGGAGGATCACGAGCGGTTCGGCGAGGTCCTGGAGCGTCGGGCCGGCGAGCGGCTCCCGGAGCTGGAGGACCTGATCGGCTCCCACCTCGAGGCCGCGTGGCGGCTGCGACGGGAGATCGGATCCGACGGGTACGACGACCTCCGACGGCGGGCGGCGCGGCACCTGGCGGCGGCGGGCCGCCGGTCCTTCGCCCGGAGCGACATGGCGGCGGCCGCCAGCCAGCTGGGGCGGGCGCTGGAGCTCCTGGACCCGGAGGACCCGTCGGCGCCGGACCTCGCGTGGCGGCTCGCGGTCGCGCTCTACGAGACGGGCGAACTGGGACGGGCCGACGAGGTGCTCGCCGACGGCACGGCCCTCGCCGAACGGCTGGGGGACGAGCCGGCCGCCTGGCGGCTCCGCCTGGAGCGGGCCGACCTCCGGCTGTGGAGGGAGCCGGAGGCCACCGACGCCCGGGAGGTGATCGACCTGGCCCGGGAGGCCGTGGAGCGGCTCCGGTCGCTCGGAGACGAGGCCGGGGTGGCGCGCGCGTACCGGCTGATGGGCGACGCCCTGAACCGCCTGGGCAGACAGGAGGAGGCCCTGGAGGCGTTCGAGGAGGGCGCCCGGCACGCGGGCGCGGCCGGGGACGAGCGGGAGCTCGAGGAGCGGCGGGGGATCGGGGTGACGCTCGGCCCGATGCCCGTGGACCAGGCGATCGAACTGGTCCGCGGGATCGTGGAGGGCGCGCGCAGGCCGAACGTGGAGGCGCTCGGCCAGCTCGGGCTCCTGCACGGCATGGCCGGGGAGATGGACGAGGCCCGCCGCCTCCTGGACGAGGCGCTGGGACGGGCCCGGGAGCAGGGCGTGGAGTGGAAAGCGGCGGCGATCGCCATCGGCTACGCATCCACGCTCCTGCTGGCCGAGGAGATCGAGGAGGCGGAGCAGCACGCCCGGTGGGCGGTGGAGCGCCTCCAGGACATGGGGGAACGGAGCCTGATGTCGAGCGCGGCCGCGCTCCTCGGCGAGATCCTGTACCGGTGCGGGAGGCTCGACGAGGCCCTGCTCCTCACGACCGTGAGCGAATCGGCCTCCGCCCCCGACGACGTCGCCTCCCAGGTGGCGTGGCGAGGGGTTCGGGCCAAGGTCCTGGCGTCGACGGGACGGCTCGAGGACGCCGAGCAGCTCGGCCGGGAGGCCGTGGCCCTGGGCGAGGGGACCGACTACCTGAACATGCGGGGCGAGGCCCACCTCGACCTGGCGGAGGTGCTGATGGCCGTCGGCCGGGGGGCCGAGGCCGTGGAGGAGCTCGACCGAGCCCTCCTGCTGTTCGAGCGGAAGGGGAACCGGGCGGCCGCCGGACGGGCCCGCCGCCTCCGGGACGCCGCGGTGGGGACCCGCGGCGTCCGGTGAGCCGGCTAGCATCGGATGCCGTGAGGCCGAGGATCCTCGTCGTCGAGGACGAGGCCGCGATCGCCGAACCGCTCGCCGAGCACCTGGGGCGCGAGGGATTCGAGGCATCGGTGGCGCCGACGGTGGCCGCAGCCGCGGAGGCGATCCGCCGGGAGGAGCCCGATCTCGTGCTGCTCGACGTGATGCTCCCCGACGGGGACGGGCGGGACCTGGCCCGCGACATCCGCCGGACCTCCGACGTCCCGATCATCATGCTCACGGCGCGCGGGGAGGAGGTGGACCGGGTCGTCGGCCTGGAGCTCGGCGCCGACGACTACGTGGTGAAGCCGTTCTCGGCCCGCGAGCTCGCGGCGCGGATCCGCGCCGTCCTCCGGCGGGGCCGGGGCGAGCGGCGGGGCGCGATCGAGGTCGGGGATCTCCGGCTCGACCCATCGTCGCGCACGGTCACCCGGGCGGGTGAGCGCCTGGAGCTCAGCGCGCGCGAGTTCGACCTCCTCCACCTCCTGATGGCGAACGCAGGCCAGGTCCTCCGACGGGAGCGGATCATGGACGAGGTCTGGGACCCCCACTGGTTCGGCTCGACGAAGACCCTCGACGTCCACATCTCCTGGCTCCGCAAGAAGCTCGGGGACGACCCGTCGAACCCCCGCTACATCACCACGATCCGGGGGGTGGGGTTCCGCTTCGCCGCCCCCGAGGAGATCGCACCGAGCTAGGGAGGGTGCCACGAACCTCCGGACCCGCTTCGTCCTGGCCTTCACCTACATCCTGGTCACCGTGGTGGTGGCGCTCGAGGTGCCGCTGGCCATCACGCTCCAGCGCCGGGCCCGGGCGGAGGTGGAGAGCCGGCTGCTCGTCGAGGCCCAGAGCATCGCCGCGACCATCGGGGCCGAGAACCTGGCCCCCGGCCGGCGGAGCTACCTCCGGGACGTGCTGGTGCCGCAGGTGGCCCGCCAGCTGGGAGATGTCCGGGTGATCGTGGTGGACGCGCGGGGCCGCCTGCTCGCGGACTCCACCCCGATCGGCACGATCGGCGAGCGGTACGACACGCCCGGCCGGCCCGAGATCGGGCGAGCGCTCCGGGGGCTCCCGGCCACGGACGTCCGCTCCAGCCGGAGCCTGGGGCAGGACATCATGGTCGCTGCCGTCCCCATCGTCGACCGGGGGGTCCGGGTGGGGGCCGTGCGCCTCACCGAGGGCCTGGCGGATGTGACGGCCAACGTCCGGCGGATCACGGTGGGCCTCGCCGCGATCGGCCTCTCCGCGCTGCTGGCCGGGGTGGTGATCGCCTTCGCCCTCTCCGCCTCGCTGGCTGGCCCCCTGTCGGCGCTGGCCCGGACGGCCGCCCGCCTGGGGTCCGGCGACCTCTCCGCCCGGGCCGGGGACCCCGGGGGAGCCGCCGAGGTCCGGAGCCTTGCCCGATCGTTCGACGCGATGGCGGAACGACTGGAGGGGACGGTGCGGGCGCAGCGGGAGTTCGTGGCCAACGCCTCCCATCAGCTCCGCACCCCGCTCACGGGGATGAAGCTGCGCCTCGAGTCGGCGATCGCGGAGGCATCGTCCGAGGAGCTCCGGCGGCAGCTCGAGGCGGCCGAGCGGGAGGTGGACCGCCTGTCCCAGATCGTGGACCGGCTGCTCCTCCTCGCCGAGCGCGTGGAAGCCGGACGGCCGGCCGAGGCCGACGTCGGGGCCGCGGCCGAGCGGGCCGTGGAACGCTGGCGCGGGCGGGCGGGACTGGCCGGGGCGACGCTCGCCCTGGAGGGGGACGGCGGGACGGCAAGGAGCGACCCGGCCGACGTGGACCAGATCCTCGACAACCTCCTCGACAACGCGATCGTCCACGCGCCGGGGCCGATCACGGTCCGCACGGGGCGCCACGACGGCGAGGTGTTCCTGGCCGTCGAGGACCGGGGCCCGGGGATCGAGGCCCAGGACCGGGCCAGGGTCACCGAGCGCTTCTACCGGGGCCGCGGAGCGCCGGCCGGGGGTTCGGGCCTGGGGCTCGCCATCGTCCGCGAGCTGGCCGAGCGGTGGGGAGGCCGCGTCGAGATCGGGGAGGCGGCGGGGGGAGGAGCGAGCGTGGAGGTTCGGCTGCCCGCCGCGGGCCCGGCGGAGCGGTCCGATCCTTAACCATCCCTTAGCCCGGCCCGGGCTAGGGTCCCCAGCGTGAGACGAGCCCTGTTGATCCTCGGGCTGGGTGCGGCCGGCGTGCTGTTCGCGCTGGCCATCACGCTGGGAGCCCTCGCCCTGGCCGGGCAGGACCTGGAGGACCCCGTCCGGGTCCTGGAGGTGCCCGGGCGGCGGGACGCCATCACCTCGGTCGAGGAGCGCTCCCCGGAGGCCCCCCCGACGGCGACGCGGACGCCCGGGGAGGATCGGTCGGGCCCCGGGTCGGGGGGAGCGGAGCGATCGGACGGCGGGTCGAGCCACGGGGACGACGACGGGTCGAGCGGATCCGACCCGGACGACGATCGATCGGGTGGAGACGACGGTCCCGACGACGGCGGCGACGACCACGGGGACGACGGCCCCGAGCGCGAAGCCGAGGACGACTGAAGGCTTTCCCCCTCCTTAACCCCGTTCTGGCGGTGGCCTAACCCGCCTCTTCCTACGGTGGGAGCGGACGAGAGGAGGTGGGAACCATGGCAGACCGGAAGCAGCTTCGGATCGTCGCGGTCGTGGGGGCCCTGGCCTTGGTGCTGGGGATCGGCGCGGTCGCCCTGGCGGGCGGCGGCGCAGGGGGGTCCACGACGATCTTCGCGGGGACCCCCACGCCGTCCATGGCGGATGGGGACGACATCAGCGGGCCGTGTGACGAGGCGGAACACGCGAACGACCCGCGCTGCCTGGGGGACGTGGACGACGATCGATCCGGTCCCAGCGGGGACGACGACGGTGACCGGGATGACCTCGACGACCGGGACGAGGCGGAGGACCGGGACGAGGGCCACGGGGACATCAGCGGGCCGTGTGACGAGGCCGAACACGCGAACGATCCTCGATGCCTGGGCGGCGTGGACGACGACCGGTCGGGTCCCGGCGGGGACGACGAGATAGACGACCGGGACGAGGTGAACGACGGGGATGACCATGACGACCGGGACGACGATGGAGACCGCGGGGAGGACGTCGACGACCGGGACGATGACCATGACGACCGGGGCGACGACCATGACGATCGGGACGACGACTAGCGGCGGATAGGGCCCGACGGAGCCCGCGGAGCGCCCCCGGCCCATGCCGGGGGCGCTCGCCTCCCCCGGCGTATCCTCGGACCCATGGCCCGCGGTCGCATCCTCGTCGGGACGTCCAGCTGGACCGATCGCACGCTCGTGCAGGAGAGCGACTTCTACCCCAAGGACGTCCGGACGGCCGAGGACCGGCTCCGCTTCTACGCCGGCCGCTTCCCCATCGTCGAGGTGGACTCGACGTACTACTTCCCGCCGACGGAACGGAACGCGGCGCTCTGGGCGGCCCGGACGCCGCCGGACTTCACGTTCAACGTGAAGGCCTACTCGCTCCTCACGAACCACCCCACCCGGAAGGATTCCCTCTCCAAGGACCTCCGGGAGCAGCTGCCGGAGGAGCTCCTGGAGAAGCGGAACCTGTACCGCGAGCAGCTCCCCGACGAGGTCGTGGAGGAGGTCTGGAAGCGATTCCGCGACGCCCTGATGCCGCTGCATTCGGCGGGGAAGCTGGGCGCGGTGCTGTTCCAATTCCCTCAGTGGTTCGTGATCTCCCGGAGGAACAGGCGCTACATCCTGGAGTGCGCCGAGCGGCTCTCGGACTTCCGGATCGCCGTGGAGTTCCGGCACCGGAGCTGGCTCGAGGAGCGGAACCGGGAGGAGACGCTGTCGTTCCTCGAGGAGCACCGGCTCCCGCTCGTCTGCGTGGACATGCCCCAGGGGTTCGACTCGAGCCTCCCCCCGATCGCCGCCGCCACGGCGGACGACCTGGCGATGATCCGGTTCCACGG
>DATLZP010000163.1:0-2971 GCA_035573935.1 Actinomycetota bacterium | reverse complement strand
CGGGATCTGCGTCGCGGTGAAGGCGACGACCTCGACCTCGGGGTCGGCCCGGTACACCACGTTGAAGTTGTGGAAGTCGCGCCCAGCGGCGCCCATGATCAACACCCGTCGGGCCATGCGTCACCCACCCTCCTCGCGCCGGGAGGCGCATCGAGGACCCTCTCCGGCGGGGAGCCTACCCGACGCCCGACGACGCGGCACACTCGGAGCTGCATGTCGGGGATGGAGAGGGGCCGCGACTGCTCGGGCGGCCCCTCTCTCACCTCAGTACCTTGGCACGCCTCTCCCTGCGCAGTGTGAACGCGAGCGAAAGCTGGCTGGTCTTCCAGCCTGAAACTACGATGTCTGGGCAAGTGCCACGAAGTCGCCGAGCTCAACCGTTGCCCCAAGGGCCGCTGCGAGGATCAACGGCCCCACCCTGACCATCACGCGACTTCCCATACCTGCTACATGGGTCGTTAGAACGTTCTCTTGAGTGCTTTCGCCCAGCTCTGAAAGCAGGACCTCCACGTCACGGACCGCGCGGCAGGCGGTCGCCAGGAGGCGATCGCGTTCACTCCAGGTCCTCGGGGCGGTCCACGTCGCGGAGCGTCTCGCCCGTCGGGTCCAGGGCCCGCCACGTGTCCTCCTCGATCACCGCCACCCGGAGGGCCCCGAGGAGCCCCCGGACGCTCCGCTCCCCCGAGGAGAACAGGGCCGACGCGGGCTCCCGCACCTCCCGCCGGAGCACGCAGGGCAGCGGGCGGTGCCCGTCGCCCTCGGCCAGCACCACGGCCTGGACCCGCGCCTCTCGGGCCACCCGGAGCATCTCCGCCAGCACGGGCGGCGCGAGGCCCGGCATGTCGGCCCCCGCGACGAGCGCGAGGGGGGTGGAGAGGTCGCCGAGGGCGGCCAGGATCCCGGCCAAGGGCCCCTCGCCCTCCCGGGCGTCGCGGACCACCCGGAACGGCGGGCCGGCGGGGAGGTCCGGGGCGGGGCGCCCCGGGGCGACGACCACCACGACCTCCCCGCAGACCGAGGCCAGGGCCCGGGCCGCGTGGTGCGCGAGCGGCGCCCCCCGGTAGGGCTCCCGCAGCTTGTCCCGGCCGAAGCGGGTCGACCGTCCGCCGGCCAGCAGGACCCCGGTGACTTCGGCGGCCACGCTACCCGGGGCGGCGGTCCGGCCCGGCTCCCTTCCGCTCGGCGTCCTCCGGCATCGCCCCGTGCACGAACTCCCAGCCGAACCGACCCTTGATGCACAGGTGGCCGCGGGTCACGTCGTGATCGAGCGGGGACGTGGCCTTCACGATGCGACCGTCCTGGACGTGGAGCTCCAGGTTGCACCCCACGCCGCAGTACGGGCAGACGGTCCGGGTGACGGACTGCCGCTCCTCGTCCCACGTCCCCGCCTGGCGCATATCGAACTCGGTCTTGAACGCGAGGGCCCCGGTCGGGCAGACCCCGATGCAGTTCCCGCAGTAGACGCAGGCGGACTCGGTGAGGGGGACGGCGAACTCGGTGGAGATCCGGGCGTCGAACCCCCGGCCGGCGACGGCGATGGCGAACGTGTTCTGAGCGTCGGGCCCGCAGGCCTCCACGCACTTGTAGCAGAGGATGCACCGGGCGTAGTCCCGGACGTACAGGTCGTTGTCCACCTTCACCGGCTGTGCCACCGTGGCCGCCGCCTCGCCGGTCGGCGGCTCGTGGTGGCCGGGGTGCCGCGCGTCCCGTTCCCCCTCGGCCGCCGGGGGGGCGGGCGGGCCGTAGCGGGAGGGGTCGGCCCCGTAGTCCCGGATCCAGCGCCGGACGTCCTCGGAGGCGAGGGAGAGGTCCACCGACGACGCCAGGAACTCGAGGACCATGCGCCGGCTGTGGCGGACCCGCTCGCTGTCGGTGCGGACCACCATCCCCGGCTCCACCCGGCGGGCACAGGCCGGGGCCAGGACCCGGGACCCCTCCACCTCGACGACGCACACCCGGCAGGCGTTCACCGGGGTGAGGTTCTCCAGGTAGCAGAGCGTCGGGGTCTCGATCCCGAGCTCCCGGCAGGCGTCGAGGATCGTCGAGCCCTCCGGCACCCGCGCCGGGCGCCCGTCCACCTCCACGTCCACCAGGCGGCGGGGCGGGGCCAGGATCACGCGGGCCATCACCGCCCCTCCCCGTCGAACAGCCCGAGCTTCGCGATGGCCGACCCCACGGCCAGGGGCGCGAGCTGCCCCAGCCCGCAGATCGAGGCGTCCTTCATCACCCGGCCCACCTCGTCCAGCAGCGCGAGCTCGGCCCGCGTGGATCCGAGGGGGCTGCCCCGGACCAGGCGGGCCAGGGCCTCCTCCTGCCGGACGGTGCCCACCCGGCACGGCACGCACTGCCCGCAGGACTCGTCGCGGAAGAAGGCGGCGATCCGCAGGACCACGTCCCGGAGGTCCACGGTGTCGTCGAAGACCATCACCACCCCCGAGCCGAGCGAGGCCCCGGCGGCCCGCGCGTCCTCGAACGTGAGGCGGAGGTCGAGCTCGTCGGGCGTGAGGAACGTGCCGGCCGCGCCGCCCAGCAGGATGGCCCGGAGCGGCCGCCCGCCCCGGACCCCCCCGGCCAGCGCCAGCAGCTCCCGGAGCGTCCCCCCCATCTCCACCTCGTACAGCCCGGGCCGCTCCACGCACCCCGAGAGGCAGAACAGCCGGGTCCCGGTGGAGCCCGGGGTCCCGGTCCCCGCGTAGGCCTCGGCGCCGACCGTCAGGATCTCCAGGGCGTTCACCAGGGTCTCGACGTTGTTGATCGCCGTCGGCTTGCCGAACAGGCCGTGGGTGACGGGGAACGGCGGCTTGTTCCGGGGCTCGCCCAGCCGGCCCTCGATCGAGTTGAAGATCGCCGTCTCCTCGCCGCAGATGTACGCGCCCGCGCCCTTGCGGATCTCGATGTCGAACGAGAAGCCGCGGCCGAGGATGTCCTCGCCGAGGAACCCGTGGGCGCGCGCCTGCTCGAGCGCGTGCTC
>DATLZP010000162.1:0-2611 GCA_035573935.1 Actinomycetota bacterium | reverse complement strand
CGGAGGCGAAGAAGCCCCCGGACCCCAGGCCCACCAGGGCCTGGGAGGCGAGGAAGGCGGTCCGGCCCCGCACCGCGGCGACGAGCAGGGCGGCGGCCGCCGAGACCAGCAGGGCGCCCACGGCTCCGACCTTCGGGCCGGCCCGCGACAGGGCCGCGCCCCCGACCAGGTTGCCCAGCGCGATGGCCGCGGCGAGCGTGGCCAGGGCCAGCCCGGCATCGGCCACGCCCAGCCGGAGCTCGCGGGCGGCCAGGGGGAGCACGGGCGCCAGGAGCGACTCCCCGGCGGTGGCCGCGAGGTAGCCGCCGTTCACGGCCAGGAACGAGAGCCGGCGGCGCCGGGGATCGGTGGACGGGACCTGCGACGACACGCCTCCTCCTGCGCCGGGGACGGGCGGCCGGTATCTTAGCGTCGAGATAGGGGGAGGTCGGGATGAGCGAGCCGCTCGGGGACCGCCTGCCGCCGGAGATCCTCCGGGCCTTCGACGGGGAGGATCTGGAGCGCAAGGTGGGACCGGCCCTGCTCCTCGTCACGACCGACGAGGACGGGACGCCCCGGCCCTGCATGCTCTCCGCCGGCGAGGTCCTGGCCCCCGACGACCGTCGCCTCCGGGTGGCGCTCTGGCCCGGGACCCGGACCGCTCGGAACCTGTCCCGCGGGAGCCGGGTGCTCCTGTGCTTCGTCGCCCCGGGCGCGGTCCTCTACGTGAAGGGGACGGCCCGGCCGCTCGGCCCGTCCGCCTCCCCCCCGCTGGAGCGGTTCGAGGTCGCGGTGGAGGCCGTGGAGTCGGACCGCCACGCCGGGATGCCCGTCACGCAGGGCATCGCCTTCGCCGTCGAGGGGCGGGACGTGGCGCGGGTGGTGGAGGCCTGGCGGCGGCAGCTCGCCGCCCTCCGGGACGGCTGACGGCCTCAGGCCCGCGGGGCGTCGGCGCCGCCGGGCTCCACCCTGGGCACCCAGCCCGGGGCCCGGCGCTCCCCCCACCGACGGACGAGGTCGTGGGGGACGTCGAAGTGGTCGAGCACCCGCCCCACGGTGTGGTCGACGAGCTCGTCGATCGTCCGGGGCCGGGCGTAGAACGCGGGCACGGGCGGGACGATGAGCGCCCCCGCCCGGGCCACCGCCAGCATGTTCTCCAGGTGGATCACGGAGAGCGGGGATTCCCGGACCAGGAGGAGGAGCCTCCGGCCCTCCTTGAGCGTGACGTCGGCGGCCCGGTGGATCAGGCTCTGGCCGATCCCGTGGGCGATCGCGGCGAGCGACTTCATGCTGCAGGGGACGACGAGCATCCCCCGGGTGCGGAGCGATCCCGACCCGGGGGGCGCCTCCAGGTCCCCCTCGTCCCACACGTACGTGGCCAGGGCCCGGACGTCCGCCGGGCGGCGGTCGGTCTCGGCCACGATCGTCCGCTCGGCCCACTCGCTGATCACGAGGTGGGTCTCCACCCCGGCCGCCCGGAGCGCCTCCAGGGCCCGGATCCCGTAGACGGCCCCCGTGGCGCCGGTCATCCCCACGACGATGGGGAGCCCCGGCCCCCGCCCCCCGGCCATCTCAGGCCCCGTACGGGCCGCTCGTGATCCCGTAGATGTTCCCGTCCGGGCCGCGGAAGTGGGCCCAGGTGAACTCGCCCCAGGAGTGGTCCTCGTGGAGGAACGCCACGCCCCGGCCCTCGAGCTCCGCCCGGGCCGCCGGCACGTCGTCCACCAGGAACTCCACGACCGGGCCCCGGTCGAACTCGCCGAAGTGCTCGTGGCCGGGGCCGAACACCTCCACCCACTCCCCGGACCCGATGCGGAGCACGGTGAGGTCGGGGCTCTCGTGGAACACCGACAGCCCGAGGACGTCGCGGAAGAAGGCCACGGTGTCGTCGTAGCGGTCGGTCGCCGTCCCCACCCAGACCAGCCCCCTGATCTCCATCAGCGCGCCTCCTTCCGTTCCCTGGCCTCCCGGATCAGCCGGAACAGCCGCTCCGGCGTGAGCGGGACGCGGTCGATCTCGACCCGGAGGGGCCGGAGGGCGTCCACGACCGCGTTCGCGATCGCCGCCGGCGGCCCGACCGCGCCGCCCTCGCCGACCCCCTTGATCCCGAACGGGTTGAGCTCGGAGGGGAACTCCTGGTGCCCCACCTCGATCGGGGGCACCTCGGTGGGCGAGGGGAGCAGGTAGTCCATGTAGCTCCCCGTGACCAGCTGGCCCTCCTCGTCGTAGACCGCCTCCTCCAGGAGCGCGTTGCCGATCCCGTGGGCGATCCCTCCGTGGATCTGCCCTTCCACGATCGTGGGGTTCAGCATCTGGCCGCAGTCGTCCACGCTCACGTAGCGGAGCAGCCGGATCCCGCCGGTCTCCTCGTCCACCTCCACCCCCACGACGTGGGTCCCGGAGGAGAACGTCACCGTGGGGGGCACGAAGTAGTACTCGGCCTGGAGGCCGAACCCCGAGCCCGCCGGGACCCGGGCCCGGGGGTGGGGCCCGGCCGCGGCGGCCACCTCGGCCAGCGCGAGGGCCCGCTCCGGAGCCCCCCGGGGGAAGGCCCGGCCCTCCTCCACCTCGACGTCCCCCGGGTCCACCTCGAGGAGCTCGGCCGCCACCTCCTGGACCCGGCGACGGAGCC
>DATLZP010000161.1:0-3633 GCA_035573935.1 Actinomycetota bacterium | reverse complement strand
TCGTGCGGCGTGGAGGTCCCGGCGGGGACGCGGTGGTGCGGCATCTGCCGCTCCAACGCCCTGGACCCCGCGATCGGCCGGCTGGCCTCCCCGGGCAGGCGCCTCGGCGCCCACGTCCTCGACGTGGCGGTGCCGCTGGTGGCGTTCCTCGTGATCTCGGGGGTATGGGTGCTCGGGGCCGGCGCCACCGAGGAGCAGGGGAGCGTGGGAGGCGTCCTCGGCCTCGGCCTGTTCGTCGCCTACGCGGTCTGGGCGCTCCGCCTGTTCGCCAGGGGGATGACCCCCGGCAAGCGGCTCCTCGGGATCCGGGTGGTGCGGGAGGACGGACGGCCCGCCGGCTTCGGCACGATGCTCCTCCGGGAGTGGGTGGGGAAGGCCATCTCCGGCTTCCTGCTGGGGCTCGGCTACCTCTGGATCCTCCTCGACCGCGACAACCAGGGCTGGCACGACAAGCTCGTGCGCACCTACGTGGTCCGGTCCCGGCCCGGAGGGTCGCGGTCTAGCGGGGGCGTGGGGTGGAGCGATGTTCTGCGCGAGCTGCGGGGCCGGGCTGGGTGAAGGGGCGGTCGCCTGCCCCCGGTGTGCGGCTCCGGTCCCCGAGGTCTTCCGCCCGGCGAAGGAGGAACGGCGTCCTGGCCCGGGAGCCCGGCCAGGGCCGCCCGGAACGGCAGGGCCGAAGCTGCCCCGCTGGCGGCGGCCCCTGGCCCTGGCGCTGGCCCTGGCTCTGGCGGGTGGGGCGGCGGCTGCCTGGGTGGCCGGCCGCGGCCTCCCCGGTCCGCTCGGGGGCGACCGGGGCCCCATCGTGGCCAGGCTCCCCGACGGCGCGTCCGTCACCGTGCCCCGGGCCTCGGTGGCGGGGACGCCTGAGGTAACCGCCCGCCGGACGCCCCCTGCCCGAACCCCGACCCAGCGGTCCGGGTCGAAGTGGTCGGGAGCCGCGGGACCGTCTCGGCCTGCGCCCAGCGGGGCCGCGGGGAGACCGAGATCGTCATCCGCAACGACCGCCGGTTCCACCTGGAGGTCTTCCCCCCTGCAGGCTCCTCCGCCAGACGGCGTCAGGGGGGCATCCCTGACCCGCTCGGAGGTACCGGGGTGATCCTGCAGCCCGGCGGCAGCGTCATCTGGGGTACCGTCCTGGAGGGGCCGCTCACGTTCGAGGCTCGCCCCACGGCCAGGGCCCTGGTCTTCACCAACTTCCGCCTTTTGGTCTCCCTCGCCGTCGCTTGGGCCTGGGATGCTCCCTCCGAAGAGATCCTCCAGGCCGCCGATCGCATCGCAGCCCGGATGGTGGGGATCGTCGAGCGATCCGGCCGTCTCGTCGTCGAGTTACGTGACCCCTTCCCCGACTGGGGCGTGGTGGCCAGGGAGTTCGCCGGCCTCCTCAGCGACCCCGACATGCTTGAAGCCTTCCTGGAGCTGCTGACCCAGGAAGATGTCCTGGACCGGGCCGGCGTGTTCGCCACCTCCGAGGCCCTCCGGACGCTCCTCCAGGTACCTGCTGTGGCGGGCCAGATCCGCACCGCGCTCGACCTCGTCGTAGGGGCCGTGGGTGGCGGGGTGGACGCGTTGATCACCTTCGCCCCTCCCGGTCCTGTCCCGGCCTCGGTGACGGAGGAGAACGCGAGGGTGATCTTCCTCCGCTGGGGCACCTTGTGGGCGGCGGACCTGAAGGGCAGGGATGCGACCCCGCTTTCCCCTCTCGACCAAGAGGCGGCCTTCGTGGGGCTCGCTCAGCGGAACGGTGCGCCCATCCTCTACTACCTGGCCGGTGGGCCGGGGAGGCCCGCGTTGAGGGCGCGGAACCTGAGCAGCGGCGAGACCTTCGAGCTCCCGGCCCGGCTACCGCGGGGTGCACGGTACCTCTACGCCTCGTCGAGCCCGGGCGGTCGCTACGTCGCTCTCACGTTCGGCGACTACGAACGCTACTCGCGCGTGGAGCTTCTCGACCTGGGCACGGGGGACCAGAGGCGGGTGCTGACGTCCGCCTGCCTCTACCCCGGTTTGAACTGTCCCGCCTACGGTCCCGCCCGTTGGTCCCCCGATGGGCGGCTGCTCCTGGTGAACGCGGACTACGAGGATGCAAGCGGCGCGGTGCTCGCGGACCCGTTCACAGCGCAGCGGTCTGAGATAGGGGGCTTTGCGGGTCACGGTTCCTGGTCCCCCGACGGGCGTGCGGTCTGTGGCTACTGGGCGGACGCAGAATTCGGACCCGAGTCTGCCCTGATCGTGGGCGAGGCACCCGATTGGGCGTACCGGACTCTGCTGGAACGTCGGGCAGGCGAAGGCCTCCGCGCGGTCTGGGACTGCGTGTGGCTGGACCAGTCTCGGATCGCTTTCGTCAGTAGGGACTACGACCCGCAAACCCACGAGCCGGTGGATGAAGCGGTCTCCCTGTACGACCTGCGCAGCGACGAAGTCGAGCCCGTGGCGCACCTCGGTGGGGAGCCCGTGAGTGAGCTGTTCGCAGTGCCGGGGCTGGGCGTCCTGGCCTTCAACCGCTGGGAGGGCAGGCCCGGGCTCCTGCAGCTCTCCGACGGGAAGGTGACTTCCATCCTCCAGTCCGGGGACCAGATCGTCGCCATCACGCAGGTGCCGATCCCGCTCGCCCCGAACACGACCGCAGACATCTGGGGCCCTGACGCGGTCGTGAACAGACCACACCCTGATCTGTACTGGTGCGACGTGCCGGACGGGTGCGCCGAGGTCCTGCGGAGGCATGGGGAGAGCGCGAGGGCGATCGCCTACCTCAGGGCCACGGATGGCTTCATCCTCATCGACTTCCGGGAGCTCGGGAGGATCGACTACGGCGTCCAGTACCTCGCGCCGGGGGCGAACTGGGCAGGGTTCGTTCTCCTGAACGGGGACCCGTCCGTGATCGACGGTTGCGCCATCGCCCCGGAGTTCGACACCCTCCGGCGCACCGACCCGCGGTACCGGCGACTGTACGGGGATCTCCGTGAGCGGTACGAGCAGGTCATCCCCATCTGCGACGTGGGGCCCGGTGCCGGGCTCGAGCATTCGGAGCCGCTGGCCGACGGCGGCCAGAGGCTGGTGCTGCGCATACCGATCATGACGTGCCATGCGTGCGAGGTCGTCGGGTACCTGCGGTGGGCCGTGACGTTCGACACACAGGGCAGGCTCGCCAGGACCGAGGTCTTGGAGCCGGGACGAGGGCCATGAGCGGAGCGGGGTCCCGTGGGTTGCACCGTTCGTACGCACACACCTCCGCGGACACCGAGTCGGGGGGCTGTCGAAGCGGGCCATCGCTCCCGGAGGAGGTCCGGGCCGGCGTGGAGGTGCTCCGCGCGGGACCCGTGGGAGCCCTCCCACCCGGTGGCGGAGGCGGCGTTCCCGGACACTCCGGGCGCCTCTTCCGAGCCCATCCGGGAGACCGACCGGGCGTGGGAACCCAATAGGGAGGTTCCGGGAGCGGGTCCTGGTGGGGTGTCTATGAAGGGCTGCCCCCATGGGTTCGTGAAGAGCCGGGAAAAAGTGCCCTGGAAGTGACGTGGTTCACTGCACGGAGAACCGGGGCTCGCTAGGGTCGACGCATGAGCGGGATCCGGTCGGCGCTCGAGGAGCTCGCGGCGGAGGACGTCCGGTTCGCCTCCGACGGAGAGCTCGTCGAGGGGC
>DATLZP010000160.1:0-4085 GCA_035573935.1 Actinomycetota bacterium | reverse complement strand
TGACCCGCCGGCCCGCCGTGGCGGGAGCGACGGACCCGCTCGGCGGGCTCCGACCGGTCTGGCCCTCCGTGCAGCGTCCGCCCGACGGGCGGGTGCCGCTCGTCCTGGCCGGGACGGGCCTGCGGCGGAGCGGCACCGTGGCGGCCGGCACCCGCCTGGACGCCGTGGCTCCGACCGTCGCCGCGATCCTCGGCTTCCGCCGTCCCCACCCCGAGGTGCGCTCCGGCCGTCCGGTCCGGGGCCTGGCTTCCGGCGCCGGGAGCAGGCTGGTCGTGCTCGTCGCGTGGAAGGGGGTGGGGACGGCCGACCTCCTGCGGGCCCGCCGGGACTGGCCGTTCCTCCGCTCGCTCCTGCGGACCGGCGCCGGGACGCTCCGGGCCGACGCCGGCTCGCTCCCCCTCGACCCGGCCGCGGTGCTCACGACGATCGGGACCGGCGGGCTCCCCGCCCAGCACGGGATCACCGGGACCCTCCTCCGCGACGACCGGGGCGGCGTCACCCGGGCCTTCGGCCCGGGGGCCCCGCTCCCGGTGATCGCCACGCTGGCCGAGGACCTGGACGCCGCCCTCGGGGAGCGGCCGCTCGTGGGGCTGGTGGCCCCGGACCGCGCCGATCGGGGGATCGTGGGCGGGGCCTGGTACGTGGGCCACGACCGGGACCTGCGGGTGGTGGGCGGGGACCCCGTGGCCGGCGTCGGGCGGCTGCTTCGGGCGGGGTTCGGCGGGGACGAGGTCCCAGATGTGCTGGCCGTCGTCCTGGCCGGACCGGTGCCGGCGATGGACCGGGCGACGGCCCGGGTCGCCGCCCTGGCTCGGGAGGCGTCCGGGGGCCGGGCAACGCTCGTCGTGACGGCCACGGGCTCGGCGAGGGCGGGGGGCGGCGTGCGCACGGCCTCGGAGCTCGCGGAGGCGGTGGACGCCGCGAGCGGCCTGGGCCGGCCCCTGGTCGAGGCGGCCGGCGTGGGGGGCCTCTTCCTGGACCAGGACGTGCTCCTGGAGGCGGGGGTCTCCGGGGAGGTGGCCGTGCGGGCCCTCCTCCGGCTGCGCGGCCCGGGGGGCCGGCTGGCGGCCGACGCGTTCCAGGGCTTCGCCGTCTCGTTCGGGAGGTTCTGCTGATGGGACCGCGATGGCCGTAGAGGTCGCGCCCCCGGGGGCCGTGCCGCCCCGGGCCGCCCTCCGGCCGCTCGTCGTGGTGGGGGCGCTGACGGCGCTCGGGGTCGGCCTCCGCCTCCTCGACCCCGGCCGGGTGGCCTGGGTCCAGAACTTCCTGATCGTCTTCGGCGGCCTGCTGATCGAGGCGGTCCCCTTCGTGCTGCTGGGCGCGCTGGTGTCGGCCGCGATCGAGGTGTTCGTCCCGGCCACGGCGTTCGAGCGCCTGGCCCGCCTGCCCCGGCCGCTGCAGCTCCCGGCGGCGGGCCTGGCCGGCCTGGCCTTCCCCGTCTGCGAGTGCGGCTCGGTCCCCGTGGCCCGCCGCATGGCAGCCAAGGGGCTGCTCCCCGGGGCGGCGGTCACGTTCATGCTCGCCGCGCCGATCGTGAACCCGGTGGTGATCGCGGCAACGTTCGTCGCCTACCAGGGCCGCGACGCGCTGTGGACCATGGTCCTCGGTCGGGTGGGGCTGGGGCTGGCCGTGGCCGTCGCCGCCGGCTGGGTGATGGGGACCTCCTCCCGGGAGGAGCTGCTCCGCCCCCTCGCCCCCGGGCCCGAGCCGATCGCGCTGGGACGGCCCGAGCCGCGATGGTCCGCCTTCTTCGGCCACCTGGCAGGCGACTTCCTGTTCATGGGGCGGTTCCTGGTCCTGGGGGCGACGGCCGCCGCCACGGTCCAGACGTTCGTGCCCCAGACCGTGGTCGGCCTCGTGGCGGACACGCCCGTGGTCTCGCTCCTGGCGATGATGGGCCTCGCGTTCCTGCTCTCGCTGTGCTCGGAGTCCGACGCGTTCGTGGCGGCCTCGTTCGTGCGGTTCGGGCCGGCCGCGCAGCTCGCGTTCCTCGTGTTCGGGCCGGTCGTGGACATGAAGCTGGCTGCCCTCTACATGGGGACGTACCGCCGCGGGTTCACCCGCACGGTGGTCGTCGTCGCGGCCGCCGTCACGCTCGTCGGGACGCTCTGGATCGAGGTGTTCGCGGGATGAGGGCCCGGGCCGGGGCCGGGTGGAGCGGCGCCCGCGCGGTGCAGGCCGGGGTGCTCGCCGCCTGGGCGGCCCTGTTCTGGACCCTCCTGCTCACCGGCCGTTCGGCCCTGTACCTCTCGCCCCGGACGGCCTGGCTCGTGCCGATCGGCGCGCTGCTCCTCACGGCCGGGGCGGTGGGACGGCTGGCCTCCGCCCGGTGGGGTCGGTCGGAGCCCCTCGGCCGACGGGAGGCCTGGGCGCTCGGCGTGATCGCGCTCCCCGTGCTCGTGGTGCTGGCCCTCCCCCCGGCCACCCTCACCACCTACGCCGCCTCCCGGCGGGCGAGCTTCCTCCAGGCCGGGTTCCGGACCTCACCGTCCGAGATCGCGTCGGGGAGCCTCACGCTGATCGACGTGGCGGGGGCGCAGACGTCGCAGGAGGGCGAGCGGGCCCTGGCCCGTCGGGCCGGGGAGACGGTGTCGTTCGTGGGCTTCGTGGCCCGCCGCCCCGGGACCCCGGCCGACGAGTTCCTCCTCACCCGGTTCATCGTCTCCTGCTGCGTGGCGGACGCCACGATCGCGCAGGTCCGCGTGGTGGACGCCCCGCCGGGCCGCTTCGGCCCGGACGACTGGGTCCGGGTGACGGGGCGGATCTACCCCCTCGGCCGGGAGGTGATCGTGGAGGCGTCGAGCGTGGTGGGGGTGCCCCGTCCGGCCCGCCCCTACCTCACGCCGTAGGGCCCGGAAGGCGCTCCTCCATCCTCACGCACGCGCCGGCGCAGGAACCGGCGTCAGTTGCTCGGGGCCGTATTCCGGGATCTCCGAGATCACGGCGAACCCGTCGTACACCGCGATCGCTTGTCCTATGTCGCTCACCCAGATACTGGCCGGAGCGTGGCCCACCGCTGCTTCCGCTGAGAAGACGACATGCCGCACGGCGGAAGCCGCTGCTCCGATGTCGGGGACTCGACTCGCACCCGACATCTCCGCCAGTTGCTCGAAATCTCCCTGGACCGGCTGATGGGCCGCGTGCCTGGATGTCGTCACTCGCGAGATGATCGATCCGGCGACGACGGCGACGACGGCCACCATCGCGATCGTTCCGACCTGCCTTAGCGTGCGCATCGCACGCACCTCGTTGGAAGTTCGACGACCGCTCCAGACACAGGAATCTCAGGTCGTCCCGGCGCAGCCATCAGCACTCTGTCCGTTCCGCGTGTACAGCTCAGTAGATGACACAAGGTCCAGGTGGCCGGACCCCCGCCCGCTACGACACCGGCAGGACCTGGGCCAAGCACGCCGGGGCCGCCCAGGCCAGGGCGGCGGTGGCCGCCGCCCTGCTCCGCCAGCTCTGGGCGGTGTTCTTCCACCGGCGGGCGTGGGACCCCGCCCTCGCCGGCCGGACCGAGGAGGTGGTGAGAACCTCGATTACCCCTCTGATCCGGGCCCCGCCCCGGGATGGTCCCACGTCTCCAAGACCGGGGTTCGACGTCTCGGCCATAGGCCGCTCAGACCTGTCGCGGCCGTGTGGGGAGACCCCCGCCGAGAGGGCGTGGCAGCGTGCCGCCGAGGTGCGAACCCTACCATCGATCATCGTCCCGTCGGCCCCGATCCCTACGAGCAGGTGCCCAGGCCCGATCGCCCCTACCTCAGGCCGTAGGGCCCGAACAGGCGGCGCACCGGCCGAAGATCTCCGCCTGGTGGGACGAGACCGTGAAACCCCGCCGGCGGGCCGTGCGGGCCGCCCAGGGCTCGACCTCGCAGGAGGGGATCTCCACGACGAGCCCGCACCCCTCGCAGATCAGGTGGTGGTGGTGGCCGGGCCGGCAGAGCTTGTACGCGACCTCCCCCTCCCCCGCCGGGAACGTCGTGGCCAGCCCGGCCCTGGCCAGGGCCTGGAGGGTGCGGTACACGGTGGCCAGCCCCGGCCCGTTCCGCCCCCGCTGCATCCGGGCGTGGAGGGCCTGCGCCGTC
>DATLZP010000159.1:0-3191 GCA_035573935.1 Actinomycetota bacterium | reverse complement strand
GAGCGGGTCGTGGTCGGGGTGAACCGCTTCGTCGAGGAGGAGGAGGCCGGGCCGGAGATCCTCCGCCTGGACGAGGCGGAGCAGACCCGGCAGGTGGAGCGGGTCCGCCGGCTGCGGGCGGAGCGGGACACGGCGGCGGTGGAGCGGGCCCTGGCGGCGGTGGAAGAGGCCGCCCGGGGCGGGACGAACCTCCTGCCGCCGATGAAGGAGGCGCTCCGGGCCAGGGCCACGCTGGGGGAGGTCTCCGACGCCCTCCGGCGGGTCTTCGGCGAGTACCGCCCGGACCGGTGAGGACCGAGGAGGCTTCGGACCCGTGCGCGTGGCGGTGATCGGCGGCACGGGCGCGGAGGGGTTCGGGCTCTCCCTCCGGCTGGCCCGGGCCGGCCACGAGGTGGTGATCGGCTCGCGCTCCGCCGAGCGGGGAGCCGACGCGGCGGCCCGGGCTCGGGAGGCCGTCGGCGATGGGGCCCGCCTGGAGGGGACGGCGAACGAGGAGGCCGCGGCCGGGGCCGAGCTGGTCGTGGTGACGGTGCCGTTCGCCGGCCAGGCCGAGATCTACCGGTCGCTCCGTCCCCACGTGCCCCCGGGGCGGATCGTGGTGGACACCACGACGCCGCTCGCCTCCGCGGTCGGCCGCCCGGCCTGGCACGTGCTCCGGCCCTGGGAGGGCTCGGCCGCCGAGCAGGCGAAGGCCATCCTCGATCCCGGGGTCCGGCTGGTGGCGGCGTTCCACACCGTCGCCGCCGAGGCCCTCCGGGACCTGGAGCGCCCGGTGGAGTCGGACGTGCTCGTCTGCGGGGCCGAGGCCGAGGCCAAGGCCGCCGTGGGGGAGCTGATCGAGGCGATCCCCGGGATGCGGTGGGTGGACGCCGGCCCGCTCTCGATGGCCAGGGTGGTGGAGCCGCTCACGGCGCTGTTGATCTCCGTGAACCGGGGCTACGGGATCCGTGATGCGGGCTTCCGCATCACGGGGCGGGACCGCTGGGGGCGGCCGGGGCCCTCCTGAGGCCGGCTGGCTCAGCGGCCCGGGACCGCCGCCCCCTGGGCGGGGGCGGGCACCGGCCGGGGGCGCCGGGGCGCGGGGAGGACCGCCCGGGCCAGGATCGCCGCGAACAGCAGGATGGCCCCCGAGACGAGGAACGCCCCGCTCGCCCGCAGCCACACGCCGAGCATCCCGGCCAGGAACGCCCCGGCCAGGTAGGAGCCGTCCAGGACGGCCTCCGAAGCGGCGAACACCCGCCCCCGGAAGGCGTCGGGGGTGCGCTCCTGGAGCAGCGACTCGTACGAGACGTTCCCGACCGAGTTCGCCGCCCCGGCCACCAGCCAGGCCAGCAGGACCGTCTGGAAGTCCGTGGTCCGGGCGACGGCCAGGATGGCCAGGCCCACCACGGCGATCGAGGCCGGCAGGAGGCGCTCCCGGTGCCACCGCCTGGCCAGGGCCGGCGCCCCCACCGATCCCAGGAGCATGCCGAGCCCCCACGCCGTGGTGATCATCCCCAGCACGCGGGCCCGGTCGGCGAAGTCCCCGTGCGGGGCGAGGACGTCGCGGACGAAGAGGGGCTCGAGCGGCGCCTTCGTCGCCGCCGCCAGCATCACGATCCCCGTCACGACCAGGACCCCGCGCACCAGCGGGGTGGCCAGGATGTATCGCATCCCCTCCCGGAGGTCCCGGAGCGGTGAGGTCCGCTCGACGTCGGGGCGGGTCGGGCGCGGCAGTCGGGCTCCCACGATCAGGGCGGCGGAGAGCGCGAACGAGGCGGCGTTCAGCCCGAAGACGGGTCGGGGGCCGAGGCTCCCCACGAGGAAGGCCCCGAGGGCGGGCCCGGCCATCACCGCCAGGTGGTAGGTGGCGGCGACCATGGCGTTCGCGGCCACCACCCGGTCCCCGGGGACGACGTTGGGGATCGAGGCCATCAGGCTGGGCTGGAACGCGGCCCCGAAGAGGCCCAGGGCCACGGCCACGGCGTAGAAGTGGCCGGGCGAGGGCTCCGGCGACACGAGGAGCGAGCCCACCGCGACCGCCCGCAACGCGTCGGCCCCGATCATCAGGCCGCGACGCGACCGGCGGTCCACCAGGGGGCCGGCGAAGAGCACCCCGAACACCGCCGCCGGGGCCACCTGCGCGATCAGCAGGATCGAGAGCGACGTGGCGAGCTGGGGCCCACCCACCCGGTCGGACAGGGTGGCGGCCACGGTGAGGGCGTAGACCCAGTCCCCGAGGTTCGAGATCCCCTGGGCCGCCCACAGCCGGCGGTAGCTCCGTCCCCGCAGTAGCCCCACGAACTGGCCGGCCCCGGAGGGGAGCAGGTGCGACCCCGAGATCCGGTGGATGGCGAGGGCGGCCCCCAGCGCGATGCACACGTCGCCCGCGCTGAACACGTTGGAGAACGGCCAGGAGGCGGGGACGGCGAAGATGTCGCCCAGGAACGCCAGCCGGGGGTGGTCGACGGGGATCGAGTTCGTGAAGAACCGGGGGACCTCGAGCGGCAGGTTGGCCCGGGCCAGGGCGTGCTCGGCGGCCGGCATGACGCCGCCGTTGGCGGCGATGGCCGCCAGGTTCATCACGGCCCCCATCCCCACCAGCCAGAAGCCGGGGAGCCGCCGGTTCAGGAACAGGAACCCGATGGCCAGGACGTAGGTCGCCACGTAGGCGGCCTCCCGGGCCGGGGTCCGGGGACCGGGGACGATGGCCAGGACCCACAGCTGCGTCCCCAGGGCCAGCGCCAGCAGCCACGTCCCCCGGAACCGAACCTCGGCCAGCCGGAGCAGGCGCCCCCGGAACACCGGGACGGCCAGCGTGGCCACGGCGACGAACAGGAGAAGCAGCACGAGCGCCTCCTCCCGAGGAGCATCGGCCCCCCGGCGACCGGACATGAGTAGCATCGGCCGGCCGGCCGCCGCCATCCCCCGGTCCGCGGCGGCCCTCCCCCGTCCGGCCTAGGTCCCATCGTTCCCCGCATCCCCCGGGATGGGGGCTCAGGAAAAGGTCCGGATGCCCGAGGCGCGGCCGGGGGAGCCCCCTGTAGCGTGATGGCCGGACCCGGTGTCCTCCAGGGGGTCAAGGAAGCCCCCCTGGATGCCGATAAGGGACGAGGCAGGTAGACCGACGCACCGGCGGCCGAACCACCGGTGCCCGGCGAGCCCGGGAAAGGGGTGAAGGAGCGTGAAGCTGCACCTCTACCGTCTGGGGT
>DATLZP010000158.1:0-4827 GCA_035573935.1 Actinomycetota bacterium | reverse complement strand
GAACCGGAAGCTGCTCACCTACCACGACTCGTTCCCCTACTTCGCCCGGGAGTACGGCTGGGAGATCATCGGTGCCATCCAGCCCTCCGACTTCTCCGAGCCGACCCCGCAGGAGGTGGCCAGGCTGATCGACCAGATCCGGCGGGCCGGCGTGCCGGCGATCTTCGGATCGGAGGTGTTCCCCAGCCCGGTGCTCGAGCAGATCGCCCGGGAGACGGGGGCGCGCTACGTGGACGACCTCCGCGACGACGACCTCCCGGGAGAGCCGGGCGAGCCCGATCACAGCTACCTCGGGCTCATGGTCTTCGACTACCGCACGTTCATGGGGGCCCTGGGCGGTGACGCCTCGGCCTTCGACCGGCTCGACGTGCGCAACGTGGCCGGCGAGGGCTGCGCGGACTACCGGAGCTGACGGGATGGCGGGCGAGCTGGTGCGACTGGAGCGGGTGACGTGCCGCTACGGGCGGGAGCCCGTGCTCGTGGACGTCGACCTGGCGGTCCGTCCCGGCGACTTCGTGGGCGTGGTCGGTCCGTCCGGGAGCGGGAAGACCACGCTCCTCAAGGCGATCGCCGGGTCGGTGCGGCCGATCGCGGGGCGGGTGGTGCGGGACCGCACGGCCGCCGTGGGCTACGTGCCCCAGGTGGAGACCGTGAACTGGTTCTTCCCGGTGACCGTCCGGGAGGCGGTCCTGATGGCCCGGATCGACGGTCGGCTCGCGCCCTGGCCCTCGCGGCAGGACGTCCGGGAGGCGGAGGAGGTCCTGGAGCGCCTGGGACTGGGCGGCCTGGGCGGTCGCCACATCCGCGAGCTCTCCGGCGGCCAGCAGCAGCGCGTGTTCGTGGCCCGGGCCCTGCTGCGGCGGCCCCGCCTGCTCCTCCTCGACGAGCCCACGGCGGGGGTCGACGTGCGGACCCGGCACGACGTCATGCACCTGATCCACGAGCTGCACCACGAGGGGTTGGCCATCCTCCTCACCACGCACGATCTGAACGGGATCGCCGCGCACCTGCCCCGGCTGGTCTGCCTCAACCGCGAGGTGATCGCGGAGGGGAGACCGGCGGACGTCATCACGCCCCAGGTGCTGGAGCGGACCTACGGGGCGCCGATGGAGGTCCTCTCCCATGGCGGGATGCCGGTCGTGATCGAGCCCTACCCCGAGGAGGTCGAGGCGCAGGAGGTCCTGCCGCTCCGGGAGGGGCACCATGGACACCCTGCTTGAGCCGTTCGCCTACGGGTTCTTCCGGCACGCGCTCGCCGTGGCGGTGATCGGCGGCGCCCTCTGCGGCCTGGTGGGCGTGTACGTCGTCCTGCGGGGCATGAGCTACATCGGCCACGGCCTCTCCCACGCGATCTTCGGGGGTGCGGTGGCGAGCTACGTGATGGACCTGAACTTCTACCTGGGGGCGGGCGCCTGGGGGCTGGTCGCGGCGCTGCTGATCAACCGGGTGGCCCGGCGGCGGACGATCGGGGCCGACGCCGCGATCGGCGTGGTGACGAACGCGAGCTTCGCCGTGGGGATCGTGCTCGTCTCGGCGTTCCGGTCGTTCACCCGGAACTTCGAGGCCGCGCTGTGGGGCAACGTCCTGGGCGTGACGCCGGCCGACGTGGTCGTCGTGGGCGCCGTGGCCGTGTTCGCCGTGGGGACGGTCGTGCTGCGCTACCGGCAGCTGCTCTTCTCCACGTTCGACCCGGAGGTGGCGGAGGTCTCCGGGGTGGACGTGGCCCGCACCGACCTGCTCCTGGCGCTGGTCCTGGCCTCGACGATCACCGCCACGATGAACGTGATGGGGGTGACGTTGATCGCCGCCGTCCTCGTGATCCCCCCCGTGATCGCCCGCCTGATGACCGATAGCTTCGGGCGGATGCTGTGGATCTCGACCGGGGTGGGCGCCGCGTGCGGGTTCGTCGGGGTGTACGCGTCGTACTACCTCGACTGGTCGTCCGGCGGATCGGTCGTCCTGGCCGCGGCCCTGCTGTTCGTCGTGGCCTACGCGGTCTCCGGGGCCCGGGGCCGACGCCTGCCCTCACGGGCGGCGGACGTCCACTAGCGAACGGGCGCCGGTCGCCCGCTGGCAGTCCGCGCAGAGGCCGGAGATGGCGAAATGCGTGAGGTCCGGCAGGAACCCGTGGTGGCGCTGGATCAGCCGGGCCAGGGCCTGGGCCTCGCGCAGCGAGAGGTCGTCCTCGGCCCCGCACCGGGAGCACGTCAGGTGGACGTGCTCCGCCTCCTCCACCCGGTGGTACTCTGCCCCGCCCTCCAGGTGCGCGTGCGAGAGCACCCCCACCTCCTCGAGGAGCGCGAGCGTGCGGTAGACGGTCGAGGCGTTCACGCCGGGCATCGCGCCCTGGACCGTGCGGGCGACCGCCGGGGGGGAGATGTGGCCCCGGGCCCGCATCACCTCCGCCACGATGGCCCGCCGCTGCGGGGTCATCCGGAGGCCCCTCGCCCGGAGCAGCTGCAACACCTCGTCGGGGGACGGCGACCGGTTCCGCGCCCTGGCCACGGCCGGCGAGTATAGCAGCAGACTGCAGATGCAACGACCCGGCCCCCTCCGGCCGGGTAGCATCACCGGCGTGACGGTCGCCGTCGCCGGGGCCTCGGGCGTGGTGGGCCGGGCCGTCGTGCGGGCCCTCGTCCCGCGCGACCCGGAGGTCCGGGCCCTGGTGCGGCGCCCCGCCCCCGTCGAGGACCTCCGGACCCTGGGAGCCAAGGTCGCCGTGGGCCGGCTCGACGACGCCGTATGGCTGGAACTCGTGTTCCACGACGCCGAGAGCGTCGTGCACCTGGTGGGCGGGATGGCCGAGGCGGACGAGGAGGCCTACCGGGCCGCGATCCGGGACCCGCTCCGGGCATCGCTGGCCGCCGCTCGCCGGGCCGGGGTGCAGCGGTTCCTGTTCGTCTCCCGCCCCGGCGCCTCCCCGAACGCCCCGCACCCCCTGCTCCGGGTCCTGGGGGAGGCCGAGGAGCTCGTGGCGGCGTCCGGGATCCCCCACGCCACGATCCGGGCCACCCACGCCTACGGGGTGGGAGGCCTCTGGTTCACCGCGTTCGTCCAGGGCGCCCTCCAGCGCCCGGCCGAGGTCGTGGGGCCCGGGACGCAGATCCTGGCCCCGGTCCTGGCCGACGACCTGGCGGCGGTCCTGGCCGCGGCGGACGACGCCCGCGACCTCCCCCCGGGGCCGTGGGGGGCGGAGGGCCCGGACCGGGTGGCGGCCGACGGGCTGGCCCGCCTCCTGGCCGGGGACGGGGACATCCGGCACCTCAGCCCGGAGGAGGCGGCGCCCCGCCTCTCGGCGCTCCTGGAGCGGCCGTTCCCCCTCCCGGCTTGCGCGCTGATGGCGATGGACTCGGTGGCCGACGCACCCGACGCCTTCGCCGCGTTCGGCGTGCCCCGGACGTCGCTCGCCGACGGCCTCCGCCGGACGCTGGAGCGGGCGGGTCGGGGTCTGGGAGGATAGGCGGCCGTGACGGGGTTCGTCTCGCTCGGGGTGCAGGACCGCGTGGCCACGATCCGGATCGACCGCCCCCCGGCCAACGCGATCAGCCGGGAGGTCTCCGAGGGGCTGAAGGCGGCGATCGCCGAGGCCGGCGAGCGGGAGGACGTGGGGGCCCTCGTCCTGTGGGGCGGGCCGCGGATCTTCGCCGCCGGCGCCGACCTCAAGGCGATGGCGGGCGCGGCCCCGGAGCGGATCCGCCCCGACGTGACCGCCCTCGGCCAGGCCTGCGATCTCCTGGAAGCCGTCCCCAAGGTGACGCTCGCCGCCATCGAGGGGTTCGCCCTGGGCGGGGGGTGCGAGCTGGCCCTGGCCTGCGATCTGCGGTACGCGGGGGCGGACGCGCAGCTCGGGCAGCCGGAGATCCGGTTGGGGATCATCCCCGGGGCCGGCGGCACCCAGCGCCTCCCCCGGATCGTGGGGCTGGGACGGGCCCGGGAGCTCGTCTACTCGGGCCGTCGGGTGGGGGCCGAGGAGGCGCTCCGGATCGGACTCGTGGACCGGGTCGTGCCCGCCGGGGATGCCCTCGAGGCGGCCACGGTGGACGCGCGTCGTTATGCTTCGGGGCCGGGGAGGGCCCTGGCCGCGGCCAAGGCGGCCCTGGCCGCGTCGGTGGGCGGCGACCCGGCCGCGGGGCTGGCCCGCGAACGGGACCTGTTCTGCGACCTGTTCGCCACCGAGGACGCCCAGGAGGGGATCCGGGCGTTCCTGGAGAAGCGGGAGCCGAGGTTCCGGGGGAGGTAGGCGTGAAGGTCCGGCAGGCGACGCCCGACGACGTGCCCGCCCTCGTGGCGCTGTACAAGGAGCTCGACCGGATGCAGCGCGACTGGCGGGTGTTCACGCCCCGTCCGGGCTTCTACGACGAGGTGGGGCGGAAGTACGAGGCGGCCATGGGCCGCGACGATGCCGTGGTGCTGGTCGCGGAGCACGAGGGCGAGGTCGTGGGGATGGCCTACGGCGAGGTCCACGTGCCGTCCCGGTTCTCCGACGAACGCGCCCTCGAGATCTCCGGGGTGGTCGTCCACCACGGCCATCGGGGGAGGGGCGTGGGCCGCGCGCTGGTCCAGGAGGCGGGGAGCTTCGCCCGGGAGCGGGGGGTCCCCTGGGTCACGCTCAAGGTGTTCGCCCAGAACCGGGGCGCCATGGACTTCTGGGCCAACCTCGGGTTCACGCCCCGGGTGGTCCAGCTCGCCGCGTCGACCGACGCCCTGCTGGGGCGGCTGGAACGGGAGGCCGACCGGCCGGCGGAATGAACCGCCGGGCGTCGACGTTCGTACCTGGTACGACGGCCCGCATCCCCGCGGGCCCGGCCAGGAGGCGGACGTTGAGCC
>DATLZP010000157.1:0-3114 GCA_035573935.1 Actinomycetota bacterium | reverse complement strand
GGAGCGGGCCCGGATCCTCCACCGGATCGCCGACCTGATCGAGGCCCGGGTCCCGGAGCTCGCGGCGGTGGAGACCCGCGACAACGGCTCCCTCCTCCGCTCGATGCGGAACTCGGTGATGCCCCGGGTCGCCCTCAACTTCCGCTTCTTCGCCGACCGCCTCCTCGAGCTCCGCCACGAGGAGCTGGAGACGCGCGGGCATCGGACGCGGGTGGAGTGGGACCCGGCCGGCGTGGCCGCGGTGATCACCCCCTGGAACGCGCCGCTGATGCTCGCCTCGTGGCGGTTCGCCCCGGCCCTCGCCGCTGGGAACACCGTGGTGCTGAAGCCGCCGGAGTGGGCCCCCCTCACGGCCTCCCTCTTCGCCGACCTGGCCCGGGAGGCGGGGCTCCCGGACGGGGTGTTCAACGTGGTCCAGGGGATCGGCGAGGAGGCCGGGGCGGCCCTCGTGGCCCACCCCGACGTGGACCGGATCTCGTTCACCGGATCGGTGGAGACCGGACGGCTCGTGGCGGCGACCGCCGGCCGGAACCTCACCCCGGTCTCGCTCGAGCTGGGCGGCAAGTCGCCGTTCCTCGTCTTCGCCGACGCCGACCTCGACGCCGCCGTGGCCCAGGCGGTGAACCAGTACGACAACGCCGGGCAGGTCTGCCTGGCCGGGACCCGCCTGATCGTGCAGCGGGAGATCCACGATGCGTTCCTCGACCGGTTCCTGGAGCGGGCCCGGGCCCTGCGCCAGGGGGATCCCCGGGAGGACGACACCGACCTCGGCCCCCTGATCACCCGGGAGCACTTCCGGCGGGTGGACGGCTTCGTCCAGCGGGCCAAGGAGGCCGGGGCCAAGGCCATCCTGGGGGGCGGACCGAACGAGGAGCTGGGGGGCCTCTACTACCGGCCGACGTTGTTCGTGGACGTGCCGGAGGGGGCCGAGGTGCTCCGCAAGGAGGTGTTCGGGCCGGTCCTCACCCTCCAGGCCTTCGACGACGAGGACGAGGCCGTGGCGATGGGCAACGACACCGACTACGGGCTGGCGGCGATCGTCTACACCGGGGACCGGGAGCGGGCGGAGCGCGTGGCGTCCCGGCTCGTGGCCGGGACCGTCTGGGTGAACTGCTTCTACGTCCGCGACCTCCGGGCCCCGTTCGGTGGGGCGCGGGACTCGGGGATCGGCCGGGAGGGGGGGACCTGGAGCTTCGACTTCCACGCGGACGTGAAGGCCGTCTGCATGGCGCCGTTCGAGGAGCGATGAGGGAGGACGCACGCGATGGGTGAGATCGTTGGCGCGGGGCTCGTCTCGCACGTCCCCACGATCATGTTGCCGGAGGAGGTCCGGCTCGAGATCAACGAGGGCAAGGAGATCACGCTCGTCCCCGGGCTCCGCCGCCTCCGGTCCGAGGTCCTGGACCGGCTGCGGCCGGAGACGATCGTGGTGATGGACACGCACTGGGAGGTGACGTTCGAGCACATCATCACGGCCCACGAGCGCCGGAAGGGCATCTTCACCTCCCACGAGCTGCCCCGCGGGATGCGGCAGATCCCCTACGACGTGCCGGGCGACCCGGAGCTCGCCCGCACCGTGGCCAAGCTGGCCGAGGAGCGCGACGACACCTGGGTGCTCGCCTCCGACGACCCGTACCTGCCGATCTTCTACGGGACCGTGAACCTCTGGACGTACCTGAACGGGGGGGAGCGCTGGGTGTCGGTGGGGATCAACCAGACCGCCGAGACCGACGACTTCCTGCTGCTCGGGGAGCTGATCGGGCGGGCCGTGGAGCGGATCGACCGCCGGGTCGTGCTGCTGGCCTCCGGGGGGATGTCGCACCGGTTCCTCCCCTTCAAGCAGCTCCGGGGCCGGGAGTCCTCGAGCGTGGAGAACGTGTACTCGCCCGAGCACGCCGAGGCCGATCGGAAGGTCCTCCGGATGCTCCAGGAGGGGGACCACGCGGGGGTGATCGACTTCATGCCCGAGTACGAGGAGTTCTCGCCGGAGGGGCACTTCGGGCACTACCTGATCATGGTGGGCGCCCTCGGGGGGCGGGCCTGCACGGCCCGGGGCGAGCTGTTCTCGGAGTACGAGGCCTCGGTGGGGACCGGACAGGTCCACGTGTGGTTCGAGCGCCCGGAGGAGGGCTGGACCGCGGCCCGGGCGGCCTGAGGCCGCGAGGACCGGAAGGAGGGGGGACGTGGGCGACGAGGTCACCGCGTACGAGCGACTGGGCGAGAAGCGCCTCACGCTCGTCGACGTCATCGCGCAATCCGTGGGCCTGATCGGCCCGGTGTTCTCCGCGGCGTTCCTGATCCCGCTGATCGCGGGGGCCAGCGCCACCGGCCACGGGGCGGGGATCGCCACCCCGTTCGCGGTGCTCCTGGCCGCGGTCGGGACGTTCGCCCTGGGGTGGATCGTGGCCCAGTACGCGAAGCGGGTGCACGCCGCCGGCTCGCTGTACGACTACGTGACGATGGGGCTCGGCCAGCGGGTGGGGTCCGTGGCCGGGTGGATCTACTACGGCGGCACCACCGTGCTCTCGTCGGCCATCGCGGTCCTCGTGGGTTGGTTCCTGCACGACGTGATCCTGGTGGGGACGTTCGGGGTGAGCGGCCTCCTGCCGGTGGCGATCTGGTGCCTGCTCTACGTGGCCGCCCGGTTCCTCGTGCTGTACACGGGCGTGGAGCTCTCCACGCGCACCCAGCTCACGCTGGTCCTGGTGTCGGCCGTCGTGGTGCTCCTGTTCTCGCTCAACGTGATCGCGAACGCCCCCACGAACAGCCTCCGGGCGTTCGACCCGGGGCAGGCCCCGAGCTTCACCGGCCTGTTCTTCGGGGTGCTGTACGGCGTCCTGATCTTCGTGGGGTTCGAGACCGCGGCCAACCTGGCCGAGGAGACGGCGAACCCGAAGCGGGCCATCCCCCGGGCGGTCCTCCTGTCCGTGGCCATCGTCACCGTCTACTACCTGATCGCCGCCTACGCCCAGGTCGCGGGGTTCGGGTTCGACCTCGGCGTGCTCCTCGACCCGGCGGTGGCCCAGGCGCCGCTCTTCGCCCTGGGCTCCCCGGCGGCCCAGGGGGGCTACGGGGGGTCCTCCGATCTGATGCTCAAGGTGCTCGAGATCGTCG
>DATLZP010000156.1:0-2052 GCA_035573935.1 Actinomycetota bacterium | reverse complement strand
CGGCTCCCCGGACAAGGTCCCGGCCGTCCGCCTCCGGACGATCGAGGACGCGGGCCGCCTGGCGATCCCGTTCACGACCGGGATCCTGGTGGGGATCGGCGAGACGCTCCGGGAGCGGGCCGCCTCGCTCCTCGCCATCCGCGAGCTGCACCGCCGGTACGGGCACGTCCAGGAGGTGCTCGTCCAGAACTTCGTGCCGAAGCCGGGGACGGCGATGCGGGACGCGCCCCCGCCGGCCCGGGAGGAGTACCTGGCGGCCATCGCCACCGCCCGGGTGGTGCTCGGGCCCCGGATGCACGTCCAGGCCCCGCCGAACCTCTCGGACGACGGCTTCCCCCGCCTCCTCGACGCCGGGATCGACGACTGGGGCGGCGTCTCGCCCCTCACGCCGGACCACGTGAACCCGGAGAAGCCCTGGCCGGCGATCGAGCTGCTGGCTCGGCGGACCGCCGAGCGGGGCCTCGTCCTGCGGGAACGCCTCGCGCTCCACCCGGCGTACGCGCTCCGGCCCGACCCGTTCCTGGCGGCGAAGATGCGGGCCCCGGTGGCCGCCCTGGCCGGGGAGGACGGGCTGGCCCGGGAGGGCGCGGTCCCCGTGGGGATCCCCTGGCAGGACCCCGACGTGCGGTGGAAGCCCCGGGCCACGGACCTCTCCTTCGCCAAGGGGCCGGACCAGGGGCTCCGGGCCGACGCGGCCGCGGTGTACGGCGCGTTCGACGAAGCGCCGGAGGTCACGCGACGGTGGTTCGCCGACCGCGTGCCGCCCGAGCGCGTGGAGGCCGAGCTCCGGGAGGCCCTGGCCCGGGCCGAGGCCCATCGACCGCTCACCGATGCCCAGGCCCTGGCGCTGTTCCGGGCCGAGGGGGCCGGGCTGGAGGCGCTCCGTCGCGTGGCCGACGGCCTGCGGGCGGAGGCCGTCGGCGAGGTCGTCACCTACGTCGTGAACCGGAACATCAACTTCACGAACGTCTGCTACGTGGGGTGCCGCTTCTGCGCCTTCGCCCAGCGGGAGGTGGACCCCGAGGCCTACACGCTCACGCTCCGGGAGGTGGCGGACCGGGCGGAGGAGGCCTGGCGGTCGGGGGCCACCGAGGTCTGCATGCAGGGCGGGATCCACCCCGACCTCCCGGGGACGTTCTACTTCGACCTCCTGGACGCCGTGAAGCGGCGGGTCCCCGGGATCCACGTCCACGCCTTCAGCCCCATGGAGGTCCTGAACGGCGCGACCCGGCTGGGGATCTCGTTCCGGGAGTTCCTGGAGGAGTGCGCCCGCCACGGCCTGGGGACGATCCCCGGGACGGCCGCCGAGATCCTGGACGACGACGTCCGCTGGCTCCTGACGAAGGGGAAGCTCCCGGCCGACACGTGGGAGGAGATCGTGCGGACCGCCCACGGCCTGGGGATCCGGTCCACGGCCACGATCATGTACGGGCACGTGGACGCCCCGCCCCACTGGGTGGCCCACCTGCGGCGGATCGCCCGGATCCAGGCCGACACGGGGGGCTTCACGGAGTTCGTCCCCCTGCCGTTCGTCCACCAGAACGCCCCCATCTACCTGGCCGGGAAGGCCAGGCCGGGCCCCACGCACGACGAGAACGTCCGGATGCACGCCGCCGCCCGGATCCTCCTGGACGGCCTGGTCCCGAACGTCCAGGTGTCGTGGGTGAAGATGGGGATCCCCGCCTGCCAGCTGCTCCTCCAGGGCGGCGCCAACGACTTCGGCGGGACCCTGATGGAGGAGACGATCAGCCGGATGGCGGGGGCCGAGCACGGGATCCGGAAGGAGCCGTGGGAGCTCCGCGAGGCGATCCTGGCCATCGGCCGCGTGCCGGCGGAGCGGACCACGACCTACGATCGGATCGATATCCGTCAAGCGAGTTGACGGATATCGTCAATCAGGTAGACGAGCCCTCCGGGCGGAAAAAGTTGCCACCACCGACTTGAATCCGTCGCGGCCTCCCGTAACGATTCGGGAGGGAGACGTGGTGGAGGGATCGAGAAAAATGCGGCTCCGGGTCTTGCCACCGAGGGCGGCCACCGTGCAGAATCACA
>DATLZP010000155.1:0-3172 GCA_035573935.1 Actinomycetota bacterium | reverse complement strand
CCTGCCCCGGGTGAGGGCGTCCCAGCGGGCGTGCACCACCACGGTCGCCCGGCCCTCCCCGTGCAGGCGGGAGCGGGCCATGGCCACCAGCGCGTCGGCCAGCCGGGCCTCCTTGTAGGAGGGATCCTCCTCCCCGGGGAGGACGGGGACCTTCTTCGCCCCCTCCTCCAGGGCCCGGGCCACGGCCATCCCGTCGGCCGCCGGCAGCTGGGCGAAGAGCTCGAAGCGGCGGGACTCGTCGTCGAACCACCACTCCAGGCGCCTGGTCCGGTGGGCCTCCCGGTCCACCTTGATGTCCGCCCTGACCTCCCGATCGGCCCTGGCCCGCACCGTCCCCAGGGAGACCCGCCCGGCCCAGCGCAGGAGTTCCTCCTCCTCGCCGGGGCGGGCGAACCGGGCGAGCTCCACGAACTTCTCGAGGGAGAGCTCGCCCTCCCTGAGGGCCCGGGCCATCAGGGGCAGCTGCTCGATGCGCCGAGCGGCCGCCACCACCCGCTGGGCCTTCCGGTAGCCGATCCCGTAGCGGCAGGAGAGCACGTGGGGGAGGTCGCGGCCGCCCTCCACGGACGGCCTGACCCTCCCCTCCGCCCGGGCCACCGCCCGCAGGAACCCGTAGTTGGCCTCGCCCACAACCCGGTTCGCCTCGTCCATCCCGTCGAGCGCATCCAGGTGCTCGGAAGGGGCGTGGTCGAGCCTCCGCCGGTCGGTAAGGAAAGCGACGCTCATCGCCCCGACGCTAACCCGTGTTCGTTCTCCCTGCAGTGATCGCGCTCACGTTCGGGGCGGAAACCCCCCGGCGAGTTGCGTCGGCGTCCCCCGAGGTCCCATCGCCGTCCCCGGGAGGGGGAGCGGAGCGGTCCCCCGGGGCTGGCTCGGGGAGCGAGGTCAGCCGAACCGGAACGAGAGCCGGAGGGGTTCCGTCGGCGCCCCCGCCCAGCCCACCAGGCCGCCCTCCGCCCGGGCCCCGGGGGGAAGGGTCGTCGGCTCCGCGCCGGGCGGGGGCACCACCTCCACCCGCACCGGGGTCGGCCGGAGGGCCGGGGCCGGCACGATCCCCAGCTCGAACCCTCCGTCGGGGAGCGACCCCGGCGGGAGCTCGTAGGCGACCTCCAGGACCCGCCGCTGCCCGGGCCGGGTCTCCACCAGGCCGAGCAGCACGGGGTGGCCCTCCAGGCTCCCCCGGAGCACGAGCGGCGGCGGCCGGCCGTCCAGCCGGACCCCGCCGATCCGGGCCCCCTCCGGGAGCACGACCATGGCGTAGGCCGTGTACCCGCCGACGGGCTCGCCGTTCCCGTCCCCCAGCAGGATCGAGGGCGGGCCGTGGGGGGCGGTGTTCCGGAGGGCGGCCCGGAGCGTGACGAGGGCCGAGCCGTCCGGGCGGAGCTCCGCCCGGTACCCGATGCTCGGCTCCGCGAAGTACCCGGCCCGGCTGGCGCTCGCCCCCTGCCAGGCCACCATGAGGGGGTTCGCCGGGATGGCCGGGTCGCCCGCCGCCCCCATCCGGGCCACCAGCCGCTGCTCCTCCTCCCGCGCCATGTAGAGCTGGAGGTGGCGGGCCGCGGCGGCCTCCGTCAGGGCCGGCGCCAGGCGCGCCGCGTCGAGCTTCCTCGAGAACAGGGCCTCGATCACCGACCGGGCGATCGCCTCCTGGACCCGGTCGGAGGTGGGCTGGGGGAGGAGGAACGTCTCCCGCTCCAGCACCTCCACCGCGTTGGCCGCGCTGAGGGGCTCCGGCCAGGCGGGGACCTCCACCGGTCCGGTGGCCTCGAGCACGCCGGCCAGCGCCACCGGGTCCAGCGCCAGGACGCCGTCCACCGGCGGGCCGCCGGAGCGCTCCCACACCGCGAGGGCCATCCGGGCCGAGGTGGGGAAGTCCGGCGGGTAGGTCGTCTGGTAGAGCCTCCGGGCCGAGCCGAAGACGCCGAACAGCCGCTCCAGCTCCTCGGGGAGCTCCACGGGGGGCCGGACCGGCGGGAGGCGGTTGGCGTGGGCCACCTCCCCCAGCCGGAGCGCGCCCCCCCGGGCCTCGAGCACCCCGTACATCCCCAGGAACCCCCCGGAGGCTCGGGGGTCGTTCAGGTTGAGGAACGCGAGGAGGTAGCGCCGCGGCTCCTCCGCCCCGAGCGCCGGCGGCAGGAGGACCGCCGCGTCGGCGGCCTTCCCGACCAGCGTGGCGTTCGCCCGCAGGCCCTCGGTGACCCGATCGAGCGCGTCCCGGAGGGCGGGGAACAGGCCGGGCCCGGTCGCCCCCACGGCCAGGTCGGTGGCCCTGGAGAGGCCCCGGGCGGCGCGGACCAGGTCGGGCGCCGCCCGCTCCACCGGCTCCAGGCGGACCCGTCCGTCGGCGAGGAGCGGCAGGGTCTCGTCCCCGAACCATCCGGCGGCCCGGGCGGCGGCCACCAGGTGCTCGCCCGAGGCGCCGACGAGGTCCGTGACGTCGGCCAGGGAACGGAGGGCCCGGACGTCCTCGCGCAACCCGGGGAGGACCCCCGCCAGGAGCGGGACGGGGTGCCGGAGGGCGCCCTCCAGGTCCGCGGCCGCATCGCGGGCCACCCGGAACGAGGCCTGGGCGGTCGCGGGGTCTCCTCCCTGCAGCGCGGCCGTCCCTCGCCGGAGCGTGGCGTCGGCCAGCGTCAGGGCGTTCCGGGCGGCGTTCGCCGCCCACAGGCCGTCCAGGACGAGCAAGAGGAGGACGCCGCCCAGGACCGCCGCCGCGCGGCGGAGCATCCGGGCCCGGCGGCGCCTCCGGGAGCGGACCTTCGTCCGGATCCGCCGGGCCCCCGGGCGGCGGCCGTCGCCCCCGGGGCGGGTGTCCTCCCGGAGCACCGCCCGGGCGCCCGATCCCCGACTCGGTTCCACGGTGCCGTAGCGTATGCGAGGTCCCCCCGGATGTTTGCGAGCCCGGGGTTGTGCCGCTACGCTAACCGCCCGTGGTGGCCGGTTCCACGATCGGGGAGGTGGCGCCGTGAGCGTACCGATGATCCGGCGGGCGGTGGCCGGGGCCCTGGCGGCGGCGCTCGTGCTTGGGCTCTCCGGGCTGGCCCTCGCCCACACGGTGAGCTTCCGGACGCGGCTCACGATCAACCCGAAGCCCGACGGCCGGGTCTCGGCGGGGGAGACCGTCGTGTTCAAGGGCCGCCTGGCCTCCCCCCGGTCGGGCTGCGAATCGAGG
>DATLZP010000154.1:0-7313 GCA_035573935.1 Actinomycetota bacterium | reverse complement strand
CTCACCCGGAGCCAGGCCCGCCTGGGGGGCCCGCCCGCCGCTGCCATCGCCCGCGACCTGGCCCGGGCCACGGGCCTCCCGGAGGCGGCCCTCCGACAGCGCCTGGAGGACAGCGAGCCGGACCTGCGGCTGGGCGCAGGGTTGCCCCTCGCGCTGGGCGGCGGGGCCCTGTCCGCCCTGGGTGGCCTCCTCACCGTAGCCTGGGCCCGGCGGCGGCCGGCCGGAGCCGGCCCCTCGGGCCCCTCCTGAACCTCCCTACAGGGCGGCCAGATCCGCGCACTTGGCGCGGATCCCCTCCGCCGCCTCCCGGAGGGCCCGGAGCTCCTCCTCGCTCAGGTCGATCTCCACGATCTCCTCCACGCCGCCCGGGCCCAGGCGGACCGGCACCCCGACGTAGACGTCACGGATCCCGTACTGTCCCGTGCACCAGGCGCAGACCGGCAGGAGCTCGCCGCTCGGCCGGGCGATCTCCCGGACCATCCGGACGACGGAGGCCGACGGCGCGTAGTAGGCGCTCCCCTTCTTCAGCAGCCCCACGATCTCGGCTCCCGCGTCCCGGGTCCGCTGGTACAGGCGCTCCAGCGTCGCCTCGTCCACCAGCTCCACCAGGGGCCGACCGTCCACGGTGGCGTGGCGGGGCAGCGGGACCATCGCCTCGCCGTGCGAGCCGAGCGTCATGGCCCGGACCACGGAGGGCGAGACCCCCAGCTCCTCGGCCACGAACGCCCGGAGCCGGGCAGAGTCGAGCACCCCGGCCATCCCCATGACCCGGGACCGGGGGAACCCCGACACCTCGGATGCCAGGAACGTCATCTCGTCGAGGGGGTTCGTGACCACGATCAGGATCGCGTCCGGCGAGCCGGGGACGACCCTCTCCACCACGTCCCGGACGACCGCCGCGTTCTTCCCCAGGAGGTCCATCCGGCTCATCCCGGGCTGGCGGGGGAACCCCGCCGTGATCACCACCACGTCGGAACCCGCGGTGTCGGCGTACGCGTTCGTCCCGGTGACCAGGGGCTCGTAGCCCTGGATGGGGGCCGCCTGTCGGAGGTCGAGCGCCAGGCCCTGCGGGAGCCCCTCCACGATGTCGATCAGCACCACCTCGCCCAGGCCCTGCTCCAGGACCCGCATCGCGGTGGTCTGGCCCACGAACCCGCTGCCGACGACGGTGACCTTCACCGGGCCCCCATCCTAGCCGGGCCCGGGGCCCCGCACCCGGGCCGCCACGGCCTCCGCCACCTCCCCGGTCGTGGCCGGGAGCCCCGCCGGCCGCAGATCGGGTGTGACGGTCCGGCCCTCGGCCAGCACGGCCGCCACCGCCGACTCCACCCGGCGGGCCGCGTCCTCCTCGCCCAGGTGCCGGAGCAGCATGGCCCCGCAGAGGATCAACGCCATGGGGTTGGCCCGGCCCGTCCCGGCCAAGCGGGGGGCCGTACCGTGGGTAGCCTCGAACACGGCGAGGCCGTCCCCCAGGTGAGCGCCGGGGGCCAGGCCGGGCCCGCCCACCAGCCCCGCGCAGAGCTCCGAGATCACGTCGCCGTAGAGGTTCGGCAGGAGGAGCACGTCGAAGGCCTCCGGCCGCTGGACGAGCTGCATGGCGAGGGCGTCGATGATCCGCTCCTCGAAGCGGACGTCGGGGTGGGCGCCGGCCACCGTCCGGGCCGCCTCGAGGAACAGCCCGTCCGTCCGCTTCATGATGTTCGCCTTGTGCCCGACCGTGACCGTCCGTCGCCCCCGCTCCCGCGCGTAGGCGAAGGCGAACCGCGCGATCCGCTCGCTCCCGGCGATCGAGTTCGCCTTGATCGAGATGCCCGAGTCGTCGGGGATCCGCTCCCCCACCGCCTCCAGGACGAACCGGATCACCTCCCCGGTGGCCTCCCCTCCCCACGGGAACTCGACCCCGGTGTACAGGTCCTCGGTGTTCTCCCGGATCACCACGACGTCCACCGCCTCGTAGGGGGAGGGGACCCCGGGGAACAGCCGGCAGGGCCGCACGCAGGCGTAGAGATCCAGGGCCTGCCGGAGGGCCACGTTCACGCTCCGCAGCGGCCCCCGGGGAGGGGTGGCGCAGGGCCCCTTCAGACAGGCCCCCGCGGAGCGGATCGCCTCCAGCGTGACGTCCGGCAGGCCGTCGCCCGACCGATCGGCGGCCGCCAGCCCCAGCTGCCGGACCTCCCACCGCAGGTCCACGCCGGTCGCCGCCAGGACCCGGCGGGCCGCGTCCACGACCTCCGGCCCGATCCCGTCCCCGGGGATCACCACGACGTCGTGCCCCACGACCGCCACCTTAGCCGTCCCCGCCCGATGCCCGTCCGGGTATCCTGGCCCTGCGGGGCCGCGGCCCCGGCGGAGCCCCGGGGGGTCGGCGGCCGGCGGCTCCCGGGGTAGTATCTGAACGTCGAGATACCCGAGGGGCGGACGGGTGACGGAGAAGGGGCTCCAGGATGTCGTCGCCGCGGAGACGCGCATCTCCGACATCGACGGCGAGCGCGGGAAGCTCTGGTACGTCGGGTACGACATCGACGATCTGGCCCGGGGGTCGAACTTCGAGGAGGTGGTCTACCTCCTCCACCACCTCGAGCTCCCCACCCGAGAGCAGCTCGAGGAGCTGAACGAGTTCCTGGTCTCGGAGCGGGAGCTGTCGACGTTCATGGCCGACATGATGCCGACGCTGGCCCAGCAGACCTCCCCCATGTCGATGCTGCGCACCAGCGTCTCGGCCGCCTCCGCCTACGACCCGGACGGCTGGGAGCACACGCCCGAGGCGAACCTCCGGAAGGCGATGCGCCTGGTGGCGAAGACGCCGACGATGATCGCCATGTACCACCGGATGCGCACCGAGCGGGAGCCGGTCCCCCCGAACCCGAAGCTCCCCCACGCCGCGAACTTCCTCTGGATGCTCCAGGGAGAGGAGCCCGACCTGGAGCTCGCCGACGCCCTCGACACCTCGCTCGTCCTGTACGCCGACCACACGATGAACGCCTCCACGTTCACGGCCCGGGTGATCGCCTCCACGCTCTCCGACATGTTCTCCGCGATCACCGGCGCCATCGCCGCCCTCAAGGGGCCCCTCCACGGCGGGGCGAACGAGGAGGCGATGAAGATGCTCGAGGAGGTGGCGGAACCCGAGCGGGCCGAGGCGTACGTCAAGGACCGCCTGGCCCGCAAGCAGCTCATCATGGGCTTCGGCCACCGCGTGTACCGGCGGGTCGAGGACCCCCGGGCCAGGATCCTGCGGGACCTGTCCCGGCGGATCGGGGAGCGGGTGGGCGACCTCCGGTGGTGGGAGATCTCCCGGGCCATCGAGGAGGTCGTGCGCCGGGAGCGGGGCCTGTTCCCGAACGTGGACTTCTACATCGCGAGCCTCTACCACTGCCTGGGGATCCCCCACGATCTCATGACCCCGGTCTTCGCCATGGCGAGGATGGCCGGATGGACGGCGCACGTCCGCGAGCAGTACGCCGACAACCGGATCATCCGACCGGACTCCGAGTACGTGGGCCCCCGGGACCGGACCTACGTGCCGCTCGACACCCGGGGCTGAGCCCGCGTCGGGACCGGCCGGGGGAGGAGCCCGGCCCCCTCGATCACCCGCCGGACCGCCTCCTCCCGCCCCAGGCCGATCACGTGGACCCCGGCGATCCCCGACATCAGTCGGAGCCGCTGGACGATCTCCACGGCCACCCGCACCCCCTCCGCCTCGGCGTCGGCGCCGGCCGCCTCCAGGGCGGCCACCAGGGGGGCCGGCACCTCCACGCCCGGAACGCGCTCCTGCAGGAAGCGGGCCTGGCGGGCGCTGCGCAGCGGGGCGATCCCGGCGATGACCTTCGCCCGCTCGAAGACGCCTCGCTCTCCGGCCCGCTGGGCCCAGGCCTCGAAGGCGTCCACGTCGAACACGATCTGGGTCTGGACGAAATCGGCCCCCGCGTCGAGCTTGCGGTCCAGCCGGGCGGGGTCGTACCGGGGGGCCAGCGGCACGTCCGCCACCCCCACCAGGTAGCGGGGGGCTGGCTCCACCCGGGCCCCCGACAGGAGCTTCCCCTCGTCCCGGAGGCCGACGGCCAGGCGGACGAGCTCCGTCACGTCCAGGTCGTGGACCTCGGCCGCCTCCGGGTGGTCCCCCACGGCCACCGGGTCGCCGGTGAGGCAGAGGACCGACCGAGCGCCCAGCGCCCAGGCCCCCAGGAGGTCGCCGGTGAGGGCCAGGCGGTTCCGGTCCCGGCACGTGAGCTGCACGATCGGCTCCACGCCGGCCCGGGCCACGGCCGCCACCCCGGCCAGGGGGGACATGTGGGCCGAGGAGGTGGGGCTGTCGGTGACGTTGGCCGCGTCCGCGTAGCCGACCAGGGAACGGGCCTGGGCCGTGACCGCGAACCCGCCCCCGGCCAGGATCGCGGCCAGACGGCCGGTGGCGCTGCCGGGGGCCGCGGAGGGCGTCACCGCTCGAACGTCGCGGCCTCGGCGGCGCGCACCGTGTTCACCAGGAGCATCGCCACCGTCATCGGACCGACGCCCCCCGGGACCGGCGTGATGGCGCCGGCCACCTCCTCGACCTCGTCGAAGCGGACGTCCCCCACGATCCGCCCGTCCTCCGTCCGGTGGACGCCGACGTCGATCACGGTGGCCCCGGGGCGCACCATCTCCGCGGTGATGAGGCCCGGGACGCCGGCCGCGGCCACGAGGATGTCGGCCCGCCGCGTGTGGGTCGCGAGATCCCGCGTCTTCACGTGGCAGATCGTCACGGTGGCGTTCCCCCGGATCGAGTCCTGGGCCAGCATGATCGAGAGCGGGGCGCCGACGAGCTCCCCGTAGCCCACGACCACCACTTCCGCCCCCTCCAGCTCGATCCCGGAGCGGAGGAGCAGCTCCACGATCCCGTACGGCGTGGCCGGGGGGAATCGGGCCTCGCCCCGGACCATGAGCCCCACGTTCGTGGGGTGCAGCCCGTCCACGTCCTTCCCGGGATCGATCGTCCGCTGCACGGCGAGCTCGGAGATGTGCGGCGGGAGCGGGAGCTGGACCAGGATCCCGTGGATCCCGGGGTCCCGGTTCAGGCGGCGGAGCGTGGCCAGCACCTCGTCCTCGCTGGCGAACGCCGGGAGGTCCACCTGCTCCGAGCGGATCCCGACGTCCGCGCAGGCCTTGTGCTTGGCCTCGAGGTAGATCCGGGAGGCGGGGTCGTCCCCCACCAGCACGGCGGCCAGCCCCGGCGTCACGCCCCGCTCCTGGAGCACCTGCACCCGCTCCGCGACCTCGGCCCTGATCGCGGCCGCCACCGCCCTCCCGTCGAGGATCCGCGCCGTCACGCCGGCCATCCTACCGGCCCGGCACCCCCCGGACCTGCGGGAACGGGTCAGTGGCGGAAGTGGCGGCGCCCGGTGACGAGCACGGCCATCCCCCGGGCCTCGGCCGCCCGGAGCACCTCGGCGTCCCGCACGGACCCGCCGGGGTGGACCACGGCGGTGACCCCGGCGTCGCCCGCCACCTCGAGCGCATCCGGGAACGGGAAGAACGCGTCGCTCGCCAGCACGGCGCCCCGGGCCCGGTCCCCCGCCTTGCGGACGGCGAGGAACGAGGCGTCCAGGCGGGACATCTGGCCGGCGCCGATCCCCACCGTGGCCCCCTGGCGGGCCAGCACGATCGCGTTCGACCGGACCGCCGCGGCCACGACCCAGGCCAGGGCGAGGTCGTCCCGCTCCCGCTCCGTCGGGGCCCGGGACGAGACGACCTCGGCGTCGGCCAGTGCCTCGGTCACCGCGTCGGGGTCCTGGACCAGCGCGCCGCCCGGGAGCGGCCGGACCTCGAGGCCGGTCCGCTCGATCGCCCGGACCTCGACCAGGCGGAGCGCCTCCTTCCCGGCGAACGCCCCCCGGGCGCCCTCGGTGAACCCGGGGGCCACCACGACCTCCGTGAAGACGCCGGCCACCCGCTCCGCCGCGGCCTCGTCCACCTCGACGTTGAAGGCGACGACGCCCCCGAACGCCGAGACCTCGTCGCAGGCCAGGGCCGCCGCGTACGCCTCCGCCGCCGTGGGGCCCACCGCGCCCCCGCACGGGTTGTTGTGCTTCACGATCACCGCGGCCGGGCGAGGGAGGGCCGCGGCGAGCGACGACGCCGCCCAGCCGTCGAGCCAGTTGTTGAACGACATCTCCTTCCCCTGGAGCACCCGGGCACCGCCCAGGGGCCCGGGGGCTCCGGCCTCCCGGTACAGCGCCCCCCGCTGGTGCGGGTTCTCCCCGTAGCGGAGGTCGGCCACCTTCTCCAGGGCGAGCCCCACGAACGACGGGAGCCCCTCCCCGGCCAGCGAGCCGGCGAACCACGCCGCGATCGCCGCGTCGTAGGCGGCGGTGTGGGCGAAGGCCTCCGCCGCCAGCCGGCGCCGCGTCGCGGCCGAGAGCCCGCCCCGGGACCGGAGCTCCTCCAGGACCTCGCCGTAGCGCTCGGGCCGGACCACGACGCCCACCGAGCCGTGGTTCTTCGCCGCGGCCCGGACCATCGTCGGGCCCCCGATGTCGATCTGCTCGATCGCCGCCGCCTCGTCCGCGCCGGCCGCCACCGTCTCCCGGAACGGGTAGAGGTTCACCACGACCAGGTCGATGGGGGCGATCCCCTGCTCCTCGAGCTGGCGGAGGTGCTCGGGGTTCCCCCGATCGGCCAGGATCCCGGCGTGGATCCGGGGGTGCAGCGTCTTCACCCGCCCGTCGAGGAGCTCGGGGGAGCCGGTGACCTCGGCCACCGCCGTCACCGGCACCCCGGCCCCCCGGAGGGCCTCGGCGGTGCTCCCCGTGGAGACGAGCTCCACCCCGAGTTCCGCCAGTCCCCGACCGAGCTCGGGGAGCCCTCGCTTGTCGGCCGCCGAGAGCAGCGCCCGGCGGACCGGGCGCACGCCCTCACCCACGCGCCGCCTCCAGCACCGTGACGGCGCGCCCCCGGACGGCCAGCCGCCCCTCGAGCAGGGCGCGCATCGCCGCCGGGTACAGCCGGTGCTCCACCTCGTGGAGCCGCGCGTGCAGGGTGGCCTCGTCGTCGCCCTCGAGGACCGGCACCGCCTCCTGGGCCACGATGGGGCCGTGGTCCACCTCCTCGTCCACCAGGTGGACCGTCACGCCGGTCACCTTGACCCCGTGGGCCAGGGCGTCGCGGACCGCGTGCGCGCCGGGGAACGACGGCAGGAGCGAGGGGTGGACGTTCAGCATCCGTCCCCGGTAGGCCTCGACGACCGCCGGGCCCAGCACGCGCATGTAGCCGGCCAGCGCCACGTGCGTGATCCCCTCCGCGGCGAGGAGGGCGAGGAGGGCCCGTTCCTGGGCCTC
>DATLZP010000153.1:0-2435 GCA_035573935.1 Actinomycetota bacterium | reverse complement strand
GACGTCCTCCTTCAGGCGCTCGATCCCGTGCCGACAGGCCTCGAAGGCGTCGGCCCGGTGGGGGGCCGAGCACGCGACCACCACCGAGGCCTCCCCCACGGCGAGCCGCCCGGTCCGGTGGAGGAGCACCGCCCGGCGGAGCGGCCACTTCTCGAACAGCTCCTTCCCGATCTCCTCCAGGCGGCGGAGGGCGAGCTCCTCCCACGCCTCGTACCGGAGGCCGGTCACCCGGCCGGCGTCGGAACGGTCGCGCACCGTGCCGAGGAACACGCACGTCCCGCCGGCGCCGGGGTGGGCCACGAACGCGAGGGCCTCGCCGAGCTCCAGCGGCTCCTCCGTGACCCGCACGAGGAGGTCGGTCCGCACGGGCCCAAGCTTAGCCCAGGGCGGTCGTACGATGGCTCCGATGGAGCACAGGGGCGACGAGGGGGCCGACGAGGCGCCGCGGCCGTTCGAGGTGCCGATGGGCGACGTGTTCGCGGACGTCCCGCTGTTCCGGGAGATCCAGCGCGTCCTGCTCTCGTCCCGGGGACCGGTGAACTGGGAGCTCGCCCGGCAGGTGGGGATGGCCACGGCCCAGTGGGGCCGGGAGGATCCGGCCCCCGGACCCGACGAGCAGCGGGCCTTCGAGGAGGCGGTCCGCCTGGCGGAGCTCCACGTGGCCGGCGCCACCGGCCTCGAACCTCCCTCCGACCTCCCCGTGGTCCGCGCCGTCCGCCGCGCAGAGTGGGTGCGGGCGAACGTGGAGGGCCTGCGGGAGGTGCTGGAGCCGGCCGCCGAGCGGATCGGGGGGGCCGTGGGGGCCGTGGGCAGGGAGCTCGCCGGCGGCCAGGCCGGTCAGGACCTCGCCTCCCAGGTCCTGGCGCAGCTCTCCCCCCTGCTGCTGGGGGCCCAGGTGGGCACGGTCCTGGGGATGCTGGGGCAGCAGGTCCTCGGCCAGTACGACGTGGCCCTCCCCCGGAGCCGACCGGCGGAGCTCCTCTTCGTGGCGCCGAACGTCCGCGCCTTCGAGCGGGACTGGAGCCTCCCGCCGGAGGAGCTCCGGGCCTGGGTCGCTCTCCACGAGGTCACGCACCGCTTCGAGTTCGGCCGTCCGTGGGTCCCGGTCCGGTTCCGGGCGCTGCTCGACGACTTCCTGTCCACGCTGCGGTTCGACGCGGAGGCGCTCCGGGAGCGCCTGGAGCGCCTGGATCCCGCGGACCCCGCCTCCCTGCAGGAGCTCCTGGGCTCCGGGGAGGGGCTGGGTGGGGTGGTGCTCGATGACGAGCAGCGCCTGAAGCTCGGACGGATCCAGGCGTTCATGGCCGCCGCGGAGGGGTACGGGGACCACGTCACCCGGACCGTGGCCCGACAGATCCTCCCCTCCCACCCCCGGATCGAGGAGGCGGTGCGGCGGCGGGAGGCCGAGCCCGGCGATCCGCTGTTCGAACGGTTGCTGGGGATCGAGGTGAAGCGGGAGCAGTACCGGTTGGGCGCGGCCTTCTGCGACCGGGTGGCCGAGCTGGCCGGCGAGCCCGTCCTGGCCCGGATGTGGGGGGAGCCCGACGCGCTCCCCTCCCTGCCGGAGCTCGAGGAGCCCCGGCTCTGGCTGGCCCGCGTGGGCTGAGGTCCCCTGCCCCTCCGGTATCCTCACCCCGGATGGCGGTCGGTGAGCTGGTCTTCGCGAACGTCGCCGACACCCGCGTCTTCGACGCGTACGGCGAGGAGGCCGCGCCGGGGATCTACCTCCTGGCGCAGCCGGGCCGGGCGCTCCCGTTCACGATCTTCCGGGCCTGGAAGGTGCCCACCGGCGTGGTGAACGAGGAGGTCCGCTTCTACGGGCCCTCCGGTCGCATGGTCTGGCGCTGGGGGCCGGAGCCCCGGCGCATGCTGGGCTCGATGGACCTCACGGTCGAGCGGGACGAGGTCCGGGACGGCTTCTTCGACGAGACGGGGACCTACCTCGCCTCGTTCATCCTGGACGAGGAGATCGTGGGGGAGATCGAGGTCCCGGTGTACGTCCAGCAGGCACCGGGGAAGCTCCCCAAGGAGATCGAGGACGGCCTGAAGCGCTCCGACGTGCTCTGGGTGGGGATCGAGGCGAACGGCGTGCGACGCGCCGTGCCGGCGTGGTTCGCCTACCGGAACGGCAGGATCTACGTGCTCTCCCGGCGGGAGCCGGGCCCGGACGAGCAGACGATCCCGGGGATCCCCGGGGCCCCCGAGGTGGTCGTGGTGACGCGGCGGAAGGGACGCGACACGGCCCTGGAGCGCTTCCCCGCCGCCGTCCGCCTCCTCCGGGGACGGGAATGGGAGGAGGCCGCGAAGGTCCTGGCCGATCGCCGGCGGAGCCGGTCCGGCCCGCCCGGCGACGCGATCGCCCGCTGGCGCTCGACCTGCGAGATCGCGGAGCTCACCCCCGTCCTGCCCGGCGCCTGAGCGGGCGATGCCCGGGG
>DATLZP010000152.1:0-4188 GCA_035573935.1 Actinomycetota bacterium | reverse complement strand
GAGCGGGAAGAGCGAGGGCATCGCCCACCTCCTTCGAGGTCCGTGGGGGAGGTGGGAGGGCCGCCGATGCTAGCCGAGGGCGCTCGCCCCGAGCATCGCCAGGACGGGGGAACGCGGGTCCCGGGCCGGGCGATTCTCGGTGCGCCGGGTCACGCCGCCGGCGCCGCGGGCGGGCCGGACGGTGGGCCCCGCTACAGGGAGGCCGGCTCGGTGGCGCCGACCACGGCCTGAGCGGCGGCCAGCCGGGCCGTCTCCACCCGGAACGGGGAGCACGACACGTGGTCCAGGCCGATCTCGTGGCAGAACGCGACCGAGGCCGGATCGCCGCCGTGCTCGCCACAGATCCCGAGGTGGAGGCGGCGGTTCGCCGCCTTCCCCTCCTCGGTCGCCATCCGCATCAGCCGGCCCACCCCCGCCCGGTCGATCGTGACGAAGGGGTTGGCCGGGACCAGCTTCCGCTCCTCGTACAGGCCCACGAACTTCCCGATGTCGTCCCGGCTGAACCCGAAGCCCATCTGCGTGAGGTCGTTCGTGCCGAACGAGAAGAAGTCGGCGACCTCGGCGATCTCGCCGGCGGTGAGGGCGGCCCGGGGGACCTCGATCATCGTCCCCCACTCCAGGTGCTCGATGGCCTGCCCGGTCCGCTCCATCACCTCCCGGGCCACCGGCTCGAGCTCCGCCCGCATCTGCTCCAGCTCGGCCCGGGTGGCCACGAGCGGGATCATGATCTCGACCCTCGGGTCGCCGCCCTCCGCCCGGACCCGGCAGGCGGCCTCCATGATGGCCCGGACCTGCATCGCGTAGAGCCCGGGCTTCACGATCCCCAGGCGCACCCCCCGCAGGCCGAGCATGGGGTTCGCCTCGTGGAGCTCCCGGACCTTCCGCAGCACGCGCTTCCGCTCCTCGAGGCCCTCGGTCTCGCCCCGGGCCTCGGCCAGGGCCACCTCCACGGAGAGCTCGGTGAGGTCGGGCAGGAACTCGTGGAGCGGCGGGTCGAGGAGCCGGACCGTCACCGGGAGGCCGTCCATGGCCCGGAAGATCCCCACGAAGTCCTCGGTCTGCAGCGGCATCAGCTCGTCGTAGGCCGCCTGCTCCTCCTCCGGGGTCTCGGCGAAGATCATCCGGCGCACCGCGGCCACCCGCTCCTCGCCCAGGAACATGTGCTCGGTCCGGCACAACCCGATCCCCTCCGCGCCCCGCTCCCGGGCGTTCCGGGCCTGCTCGGGCGTGTCGGCGTTGGCCCGGACCCGGAGGAGGCGGCGGCGGTCGGCGTGGGTCATGAGCCGCTCGAACGCCCGCCAGATCTTCTCCCCCCGGGCCTCCTCGTCGCCGGCCCGGGCCCGCTCCAGGACCGACTCCTCGAGCGGCAGCTCCCCCACGTACACGTTCCCGGTGAAGCCGTCGATCGTGACGACGTCGCCCTCCCCCACCCGGGTCCCGTCCGCCGAGAAGGCCCGGCCGGCGGGGTCGATCCGGATCCCCTCCGCGCCGCAGACGGCCGGGATCCCCTCCCCCCGGGCCACCACGGCGGCGTGGGAGTTCGTCCCCCCCCGGGAGGTGAGGATCCCCTGGGAGGCGATCATCCCGTGGTAGTCGTCGGGGGTGGTCTCGGTCCGGACCAGGATCACCCGCTCCCCCCGCCGGGCCCAGGCCTCGGCCTCGTCGGCGGAGAAGACCACCTTCCCCGAGGCCGCGCCGGGGGAGGCGTTCAGCCCGTGGGCGATGGGCTCGGCCCGCTCCAGGGCCTCCCGGGCGATCACCCGCTTGAACAGCTCCTCCAGGCGGTTCGCGTCCACCCGGAGCAGGGCCGTGTCCTCGTCGATCAGCCCCTCCTCCAGCATGTCGAAGGCCATCACCCACTCGGCGAACGCGGTGCGCTTGCCGACCCGGGTCTGGAGGATCCAGAGCTTCCCCCGCTCGATCGTGAACTCGATGTCGCACATGTCCCGGTAGTGCCGCTCCAGGGTGTCCATGACCTCCCGCAGCCCCCGGTACGAGGTGGGGTCGAGCTCCTGGAGCTTCGCCAGCGGGAGCGTGTTCCGGATCCCCGCCACGACGTCCTCCCCCTGCGCGTTCGGCAGGTAGTCGCCGTAGGGCAGGCGCTCCCCGGTGGCCGGGTCCCGGGTGAACGCCACGCCGGTCCCGGAGTCCATCCCCCGGTTGCCGAACACCATGGCCACGACGTTCACGGCCGTTCCCAGGTCGTCGGGGATCCGGTTCTGGCGGCGGTAGTCCCGGGCCCGCTTCCCGTTCCAGCTCTTGAACACGGCCTCGATGGCCAGGCGGAGCTGGACCCGGGGGTCCTGCGGGAAGTCCTCCCCCACGTGCTCCCGGTAGATCCGGCGGAACGTCTCGACCAGGGCCCTCAGGTCCTCGGCGTCGAGGTCGGTGTCCTGGGCCCCCTCCCCCTTGCGGCGCTTCGCCTCCTCCAGGGCCTCCTCGAAGCGCTCGCCGGGCACGCCCATCACGATCTTGCCGAACATCTGGATGAACCGGCGGTAGGCGTCGTGGGCGAAGCGCCAGTCGCCCTCGGACTGCTTGGCCAGGCCCTGGACCGACTCGTCGTTCAGGCCCAGGTTGAGGACCGTGTCCATCATGCCCGGCATCGAGAACTTCGCCCCGGAGCGGACCGAGACCAGCAGCGGGTCGTCGGGGTCCCCCAGGCGCTTTCCCATCGCCGCCTCGAGCTCCCGGAGGTGCTCCTCCACCTCCTCCTCCAGGCCCTCGGGGAACTCGCCCTGGGCCAGGTAGGCCAGGCAGGCCTGCGTGGTGATCGTGAAGCCCGGCGGCACCGGCAGCCCCAGGTTCGTCATCTCGGCGAGGTTGGCCCCCTTCCCGCCGAGGAGGTCCTTCATCTCCTTGTTGCCCTCGTGGAAGTCGTAGACGTACTTCGCCATCGGGGACCTCCGCCCTCCCTGGATGGGCCCAGTCTATCGAGGCGGTGGCGCCGGCCGCCGCCGGGAGGTCAGCCCGGCCCGGTCAGGGCCCGCACGGCCTCCGGTTCGGTGGCGAAGACGGCCCGGACCCGTTCCCCGGCCGCGGTGACGGCCGCGGCCTGCCCCGGACCGATCCAGGACCGGAGGGCGTCGGCGAACTCCCGGGCGTCGACGGCCCGGTCCCAGACCGTGTCGAGCACCACGGCCGCGTCCCGCCCGTGCGACCAGGCCCGGTAGATCCCACCGTCCCACCCGCTGGCCGCGGCCCGGGCCGTCGCGTCGTCGATCCGGAGCCCCAGCATGATGCGGAGCCAGGCCTCGCCCACCTCCATCACGTCGAGGTCCTTCCACCCCTCCCCCAGCGCCGCCGAGAGGTCCGGCACGTCCACCACCCGGGGGGCGTCGTTCGGGTAGCGCTCGGGGTGGATCACCTGCTCGGTGGAGACGGGGAAGCGCCGGAGGGCCGCGTTCACCGCCCGGGTCCCGCCCCGCTCCGCCAGCGCCCCGACGAAGGCCATGCCGGCGACGTACGGCCAGCTCTGGAGCTCGACGATGAACCGCTCGACGTCGCCCACCGCGGGCAGGGCCTCGGAGGCCAGCCCCAGCTGTTCCTCGACCGAGAGGAACCGTCGGGCGTAGAGGATCGAGAAGTACTGGGCGCTCCCCTCGACCACCCCGATGGCCGCCCCCAGGGCCTCGTCCCGGCACCGCGCCTCCAGGCGGTCCAGCCGCTCCAGGTGGAAGTGCTGGTCGTCCAGGGCGTGCGTGAGCTCGTGGGCCAGGACCACGCGCTGGAAGGGCGTGGGCCGCTCGCTCCCGATGTACGCGAGCTGGCCGGAGGTCGGCACGTAGAAGCCCACCACCTGCCCGGAGGCGAACTCCTCGACCTCGGCCCGGATGCTCGCGCCCGGGGAGATCACGCCGATCGTGGCCCAGGCCAGGCTCCGCCGGCGGTACAGCCCGGCGGGGAACGAGCGGTGGAGCGAGCCCTCCAGGCGGCGGACCAGCTCCTCCTGGGTCACGGCGTCCACCTCCACCGGCCGGCGGTAGGTGAGCCCGCGCACCTCCTCGACGTGCCGCTCCACCTCGGCGATGGCGGGCGGGGTGGGGCCCCCGCCCCCGGGGGCACGTTCCCGGGCGGCCGGGGGGCGGCGGCAGAGGGCCCGGAGCGCCGCGTACGCGCTGCCCTCCTCCCGGGGCGGGGACGGGAGGGGCTCGGGCGAGGTGGGCACGGGGGGCTCCGGGGCGGTGC
>DATLZP010000151.1:0-3136 GCA_035573935.1 Actinomycetota bacterium | reverse complement strand
CGTCGCCCACCGCGACGCCGGCCGGCGGTGACCCTCGTCGTCGACGCCTCCTCCGTGGTCGCCGCGCTCGTCGACGGCGGTCCGGACGGGGCCTGGGCCCGCGACGTCCTCGCCTCCGAGCCCCTCGCCGCCCCCCACCTCCTGCCGGTCGAGGTGGCGAACGTCCTCCGCCGGGCCGCTCAGGAGGGCGAGCTGACGGAGGACATCGCCTCGCTCGCCCACGCGGACCTCCTCGACCTCGAGGTCGAGCTCTTCCCCTACGAGCCGTTCGCGGAACGGGTCTGGGAGCTCCGCCGCGCGCTCACGGCCTACGACGCCTGGTACGTCGCGCTGGCGGAGACGATCGGCGCCGCCCTCGTCACGCTGGACCGCCGGCTGGCCCGGGCCGCCGGTCCACGCTGCGGGTTCCGGACGCCGCCCCGTCGTCCGCGTCGCTGAAGGGGGGCTCCCAGCGCCCGGGCGTCCGGGTCCGGGCGGGGGGGCCAACCGGGGTCTCGCCTCGGCGCCGCCATGGGGTTACCCTCCCGGCAACCGGGACGGGGGGACGGCCGTGGCCAGGATGTTCCCGAGGTCGATCAGGTTCCGGAGGAGCCGGGCCGAGGTCCTGGCGTTCTCGGCCCTCGAGCGCGCCCTGTCCGACGACTGGGTCGTCCTCCACCACGTGTGCTGGATCCAGCGGGAGGAGGGCCGAGGGGCCAGGGACGAGGAGGCCGACTTCGTCCTCGCCCACCCGAGGCTCGGGGCCCTCGTCGTCGAGGTGAAGGGCGGGGAGCTCCGCTACGACGCGGGGACGGGCTGGACGAGCGTGTCCCGCTCCGGCGCGGCGCACCCCCTCGACCGCGACCCGTTCGACCAGGCGAAGGACCGGGCCCACAGCCTGGGGCGGTTCCTCCGCTCGCTCCCCGGATGGCCCAAGGGGTGGGGGCCGATCGGCTACGCGGTCTGCTTCCCCGACGCGGTCTGCACCTCGCCCCCGCTCCCCCACATGGGGCCCGTGCTCCTCGACGCCCGCCACCTCGCCGACGACGCGCTCCGGGCCCGGCTGGAGGAGATCGCCCGCGGATGGGCGGGGCCCAGGGACCGGCCGGGGCCGGAGGGGGTGGAGGCGATCGTGCGGGCCCTGGCCCACGACGTGGAGATCCGCCACCCGCTGGCCCTGGACGTGGCCGAGGCGGACCGGGAGATCCTGGGCCTGTCGGACCAGCAGTTCCGCCTCCTCGACATGCTGGCCGGGAACCGGCGGGTGGCGGTGGCCGGGCCGGCGGGCTCGGGCAAGACGCTCCTCGCCGCTGAGAAGGCCCGTCGCCTGGCGGCCCAGGGGTTCCGGGTCCTGTTCACCTGCTTCAACCGCCCCCTCGCCGACCACCTCCGCGCGGCCCTCGCCGATGCGCCCGGCATCCACGTGGACACGTTCCACGGGCTCGCGGTCGCCCTGGCGGGGGAGGCGGGGATCGAGCTCCGCGGCGACCGGGGGAGCCGGGGGTTCTGGGAGGAGGTCGTCCCCCGGGCCTTCGAGCGTGCGGTGGACCGCCTCGGCCCCCGCTACGACGCGCTGATCGTGGACGAGGCCCAGGACCTCGCGGCCGACTGGTGGGTCCCCCTCCAGCTCCTCCTGGAGGACCCCGACCGGGGGATCCTGTACGCCTTCTACGACGACAACCAGGCGATCTACCGCGAGCCGAAGCTCCCCGAGGGGCTCGCGAGGTTCCGCCTCTCCGAGGTGTGGCGGAACACCGAGCAAATCTTCGCCGCCGTCAAGGCGTACTACCGGGGCGAGGGGATCGTCTGCGTCGGCCCTGGGGGCCCCGACGTCGAGGTCCGTGGGGTGGCGCCCGAGCGGCTCCGGGACGAGCTGAGCCGGGTGCTCCACCGCCTCGTCGCGGAGGAGGGCCTCGATCCCCGGGACCTCGTCGTGCTGACCCCGCACGCCGCGGACCACAGCGCCGTGCGGGGGCGGGTCGGGGCGTTCGTCCTCACCGAGGAGCCGAGGGGCGGGCGCGACGTCCTCCTCTCGAGCATCCACCGCTTCAAGGGCCTGGACGCGCCGGCGGTCGTGGTCTGCGAGGTGAACCGCTACGAGAAGGAGGGCTTCACCAGGAACATGTACGTGGCGTGCTCCCGGGCCCGGACGCTCCTCGTGGTGCTCTTCACGGACACCGAGGGCGGGGAGGCCGTCCCCGGGTAGGCCCCGGCCCGTCCCCGCATGGCCCCCGCGGCGGACGACGGCTACCGCGCGTAGTCCGGCTCGTTGCCCGGGCGCCACTTGATGCTGCAGCCGACGCTCGGGCGCTGGTCCTCGGGCACCGGGCGGCCGGCGAGCACCGCGTCGATCGCGGCCCGGATGTCCGAGCAGGTGACCGGGATCCCGTTGCCCGGGCGGCTCGCGTCGAGCTGGCCCCGGTAGACGAGCTTCCGCTCGGCGTCGAACAGGAATGGGTCCGGCGTGCAGGCGGCGGTGTAGGCCTTGGCCACCTCCTGGGTCTCGTCGAACAGGTAGGGGAAGTCCCAGCCGACCTCCCGGGCCTGCTCGGCCAGGCTCTCCGGGGCGTCCTCGGGGTAGGCGGCCGGGTCGTTGGCGCTGATCGCGACGATCCCGAGGCCCGTGCCCGCGTAGTCCCGGGCGAGCTGCGCGATCCCCGCCTGGACGTGCTTCACGTACGGGCAGTGGCGACACACGAGCAGGACCAGGAGGGCGGGTCGATCGGCGAAGTCGGCGAGCCGCACGATCTCGCCCGTGCGGACGTCGGGCAGCGCGAAGTCCGGGGCCTCCGTGCCGAGCGGCAGCACCATCGTCGACGTCGTCGCCATGGCACCTCCTCTGAACTCGGTTCCCTCACTGCGGCGCCGGCCCGGCCGGCGCGCGGTCACCCGGAGGGCATGATACGGAGCGTCCCGCCGACGGACGGGCCCTGCAGCGACGACCGGGCCGGCTCACCCCCCGCCGCCGAGCGCGGCGCGGGCTCGGGCCAGGCGGGCCGAGAGGGCCCGGATCCGCGCGACGGTCCGCTCGTCGACCCAGCCCGTGGGGAAGACCTCGGGGCCAGCCCCCGCCCCGCACACGGCCCCCGCGATCGCCGCGACGGTGTCGGCGTCGTCCCCGGCGTTCGCCGCGGCGAGGATCGCCGCCACGGGGTCG
>DATLZP010000150.1:0-2406 GCA_035573935.1 Actinomycetota bacterium | reverse complement strand
ACGAGGTAGTCCACGTCCCGCTTGTAGAGCTCCTTGGCCCGGATCGCGTTGTGGAGGTGGTGGACGAGCGGCGTGTTCACGTGGTCGTAGAGGTTCTCGATCCCCAGGATCTCCTCGACCTTGCGCACGCCCTCCTCGGTGACCGCCACCGTCCGCTTGGCCTCGTCGATCTCGTAGTCCACGTCGCGCCGGAGACGCGGGGCGATCCGGGCGAACGTCTGGTACCACTTCGCCGAGTCCGCCACCATCCCGCTGATGATCAGCGGCGTGCGGGCCTCGTCGATCAGGATCGAGTCCACCTCGTCCACGATCGCGTAGTGGTGGCCCCGCTGGACGCAGTCCTCCAGGCGCATCGCCATGTTGTCGCGGAGGTAGTCGAAGCCGAACTCGTTGTTCGTGCCGTAGGTGACGTCGGCGCCGTAGGCCGGGCGGCGCTCGGCCGGCGTCATCGGGGCCTGGATCAGCCCGACGGACACGCCCAGGGCCCGGTAGATCGGCCCCATCCACTCGGAGTCCCGCTTCGCCAGGTAGTCGTTCACCGTGACGACGTGGACGCCCTTGCCGGTGAGCGCGTTCAGGTAGGCCGGCATCGTGGCCACCAGGGTCTTGCCCTCGCCGGTCTTCATCTCGGCGATGTTCCCCTCGTGGAGGGCGATGGCCCCCATGACCTGGACGTCGAAGTGGCGCTGGCCGATCGTGCGGCGAGCCGCCTCCCGCACGCAGGCGAAGGCCTCGGGGAGCAGGTCGTCGAGGCGCTCCCCGTCCCCCAGGCGCCGCCGGAACCCCTCGGTCTTCGCCGCCAGCTCGGCGTCGGAGAGGTCCTCGACCTCGGGCTCGAACGTGGCCACGATCCCCACGAGCCGCTCCAGGCGCCGGAGCTTCCGGCCCTCTCCGATCGAGGTGAGCTTCTCGATGACCACGGCGGCTCCTCCGGGGGATGCGGGGCGTGGTCCTATCGTAGCCGAGGCGGCGCGATGGGCCGGCTCAGGTGATCTCGATCATCTTCTCCCGGACCGCGTAGACCACGGCCTCCATCCGGGAGTGCAGGTGCAGCTTCTCCAGGATGTTGCGGATGTGGTTCTTCACGGTGTTCTCCGAGATGAAGAGCTGTTTCGCGATGTCCCGGTTCGCCAGGCCCTGGGCCACGAGCCGGAGCACCTCGAGCTCGCGCTCCGTGAGCTTCGGCCCCGGGACCCGGGTCCGCTCGGACTGCTTGCTCACCTGGGCGAACTCGTTCAGCAGCTTCGAGGCCATCGAGGGCGAGATCCGGGACTGGCCGGCCCACACCGATCGGATCGCGTCGGCCACCTCCTCGATCGGGATCTCCTTCAGCAGGTAGCCGGAGGCCCCGGCCTTGATCGCGTCGTAGAGGTCGGCCTCGTCGTCGGAGATCGTGAGCATCACGATCTTGCAGTGCGGCAGGAGGTCCTTGATCTCCCGGGTGGCCTCGATCCCGGAGCGCTTGGGCATCCGGACGTCCATCAGGACCACGTCCGGCATCAGCTCCTGGGCCCGCTGCACGGCCTCGGCGCCGTCGGAGGCCTCCCCCACCAGCTCGATGTCGGGCTCGTCGGCCAGCACCATCTCCAGGCCCCGCCGGAACAGGGCGTGGTCGTCCACGACCATGACCCGGAGCTTGTCGTCCTCGCCCGTCTCTGTCCGTTCGCCCACGGCGCCCCGAGCGGGGCCGGTCCCGGCCCGGGTCCTAGCCCTCGGCTCCCTCCGGCCCGCCGCTCGGGCCGGATTCTAGCCGAAGGGATGGCCCGGCCCGCCGACGTCGCCTCCCGTGGTGGTCCCGGACCTGGCGCTCCAGGCGCTCGGCCAGGACGTCGAGGGCCCCGTCGACGTCGCGGGCCTCGGCGTGGGCCCGGAAGGTCTTGCGGGGCAGGTGCAGGGCCGCCTCCACCCGCCGGCTCCCGTCCAGCCGGGGGTTCCGCTCCGCGATCACCTCGACCTCCAGCCGGGTGAGCCGGGGCTCCATCCGGGAGAGGCGTCCCAGCTTGCGTTCCGCAGACTGGCGCATCTGTTCGGTGACCCGGATGCCGCGGCCCTTCAGGGACAGCTCCATCACGCACCTCCTGTCGCCGGGAGCGCGCCGGGCGGCGCGATGGGATGGGGGTCCCCGTCCGGCTGACCTGGTCTTTGCCCCCACACTCGCCTGCTGAGGGGATCGCCGCGCACGCGGCTTAGCTCCTTCTCCCGGTCCGGGCGGGCCCGGCCGGGGCAGGGCTTACATCTAAACCGCACCATGCTCAGCGACCAAGGGTCGCCTTACGTGGGTCGTTTCGCCTGCGGCTGGCATCGACTACCGGGGAACCCTTCCCCGGGCAACCACAGCCCCGGACGGGGACCGAGGCGAGTATATCCCGGCCGGCCCGGCGCCCGGAAGGGCCCGGGCGGCCGTCA
>DATLZP010000149.1:0-9514 GCA_035573935.1 Actinomycetota bacterium | reverse complement strand
CGCAGGGCGGGTGGAGGCCCGTCCGGGCCGGGATGCCAGGAACCGGAGCAGCTCGAACTCCTTGAACGTGAGGTCCAGGCGTCGGCCCCCCGCCGTGACCACGTACCGGTCGGTGTCCAGGACGAGCGGCCCGAGGTGGATCGTGGCGTCGGGCCCGGCCCCGGACCGCCTCCGGAGCATCGCCAGGCGGACCCGGATCTCGGCCTCCGGGGCGCTCGGGGAGAGGAGCTCGTCGGCCACCTCCGGCCAGGGCAGGCGCTCCAGGTCGGGCCGCTCCACGATGGCGACGAGCGGCGTGCGGGCATCGAGCTCCCGGGCCGCCCGGAGGAGCACGTGGGCCTGCCCGGGGTTCTCGGCCCCGTCCACCAGCAGGGCCTCGGGCCGGAGCCCGAGCGCGTGTCGGAGGGCCGGCCCGGCGAGCGGCTCGACCTTCAGCTCGAGCTCCCAGGCGGGGAGCGCGGGGAGCGCCTCGGCGGGGGAGCGGTCGGTGAGGAGCACGAGGAGGCCCACGCGGGGGGAGCGTACCAGGGGGGATGGTCCGGCGGTAGGCTCGACCTGCGATGACGCACCACGCGCCGACGGTGCGGGTCCGGCTCTTCGCCGCGCTCCGGGAGGTCGCCGGGGCGGGGTCGGTGGAGGCGGCGGGCCGGACCCCGGGCGAGCTCCTGACCGACCTGGCGGGGCGCTACGGGGAGCGCTTCGAGCAGCTGGCCCGGGCGGGGTCCGTCGTGGTGGACGGGGAGCGGGCCTCGCTCGACACCCCGCTCACCGGGGGGGAGGAGGTGGCCTTCCTCCCGCCGGTGTCGGGCGGGGCGGCCTTCACCACAACGAGGGCTTGACGACCATGAGGGCGAGGATGGCGAGCGTGAGGAGGATGGCCACCAGCCCGTAGCCGTTCGCCCGGGCCGCCGTCGCCCGGTAGGCATCGGCCGCCGAGGGATCCCGCTCCAGCCGCGCGGCGAGCTCCGTCTGGCGACGGAAGGTCGGCGCGTAGACCGCGACGGCGAAGGCCACGAGCGTCGCGTACAGGACGAGCGCGACGACCAGCCACGACGTTTCGAGCAGGTCCAGGCGGAGGAGCCACACGAGGATCAGGCCGGTGGCGAGCTGGGCCATGTAGGAGGGTGTGGCCAGGCGACGGTCCACCCAGGAGATCGTCCGCAGCGTGAACGTCCGCACCGCCCCGCCCTGGGCCTCGGCCCGGCGGCCCCAGAGCCCGTACGTGAGCGTGGGGCCGAGCGCCGAGATGGCCCCCAGCACGTGGAGGAACAGGAACAGTCGGATCCATCCCCCGCGGTCCACGCGCGCGAGTCTACGCGGGCTGGGATACTGCCTGCCCGTGCGGCGCATCGAGCGCGTGCTCCTGATCGTGAACCCCGTGGCCCGGACCGTGTCCCGGCCCGTGCTGGCCGTGATCGAGAAGGCGCTGTCGGCCGATTTCGACCTCCGCGTGCTGGAGACCGTGGAGCGGGGCCACGCCACGGAGGTGGCCCGGGAGGCGGTGGGGGACGGGATGGACCTCGTGGTCGTGTTCTCCGGGGACGGCACGATCAACGAGGCCGTGAACGGCCTGGCCGGGACGGACGTCGCCCTCGGGGTGCTGCCGGGCGGCGCCACGAACATCCTGGTCCGGGCCCTGGGGTTGCCGCTCGACCCCGTGGAGGCCACGGGGGTGCTGATCGGCAAGGCGCTGGACGGCGAGGTCCGGCGGCTCGACCTCGGCGTGGCCGACGGCCGGTACTTCGCCGTGAACTGCGGCGCCGGGATCGACGCGGCGGCGATGAAGCGCCTCGACGCGAAGTTCCCCCGGACCAAGGCGGCCTTCGAGCGCGCCGCCTTCCTGGCGGTGGTGCGGGCCGCGCTCGCCACCTACGCCGGGAAGGCGCCCGACCTCGAGGTCCGGGTGGACGAGGGGGAGCCGCTCCCCTCGGTCTCCGTCCTGATCGGGCGGACCGACCCGTACACGTACTACAAGGAGCGCGGGCTCCGGATCACGCCCCGCGCCTCGCTCGACGGCGGGCTCGACGTGCTCTCTGCGCGGCGGCTGCCTCGCCGCCGGCTCCTGCGGATCGCCTGGCAGATCTTCGGCTCCGCCCGCCACGTCCGGGGCCGGGACATGGACTACCTCCACGACGTGAGCCGGGTCGTGGTCCGTTCCGAGCGGCCGTTCCCGGTCCAGGTGGACGGCGACGTGCTGGGCGACCGCACGGCGCTCGAGGTGGGCCTGGCCCGAGACGCCCTCCTGGTGGTGGCCTGATCGTCAGCCAGCCGGGGTCGCTCGGCGGTCGGCGGGCCGCTCCTGGATCCCGCACTCCCACCGGGCCAGCCCGGCCCACCGGCCGGCCCGCTCGGGCTCGCCGGGGAACCGCGGGCGGGTGCAGGGGGCGCATCCGATCGATGCGTAGCCCAGGTCGTAGAGCGGGTTGTGAGGCAGGTCGTGCTCCTTCAGGTAGCGCCAGACGTCGCGCCGGGTCCAGGCCGCCATCGGGTTCACCTTCACGATCATCCGTCCCGGCTCGAGCTCGTAGCGGTCGACGATCGCGGCGTTCGCCCGGGTGGGGGCGGAGTCCCGTCGGTAGGCCGTGATCCAGGCGTCGAGCTCCCGGAGGGCCCGGAGCATCGGCCGCACCTTGTTCAGCTCGCAGCAGAGCTCGGGGTCGCGCTCGTAGAGCCGGGCCCCGAAGATCGCCGCCTGCTCCTCGACCGTGTGGTCCCCCACCAGGTCCACCACGTTGAGCCCCAATCGCTCCGTGAGCTGCTGCTTGAACGCGAGCGTCTCCGCGAACTGGAAGCCCGTCTCCAGGAACAGGACCGGGACGTCCGGCCGGATCTGGGTGGCGAGGTGCATCACGACCGTGCCCTCGGCCTGGAACGCCGAGGCGATGGCGATGCGCTCGAACTCCCCGAGCGCCCAGCCCAGGATGTCCCGGGGATGGGCGAGCTCGAACCGCTCGTTGAGCTCACGGAGCTGGTGGGGCGACAGGAGCGTCTGCACGGGGCCGCCTCCTCGAGATCCCGACCGAGTATAGCCGGGGGCCCCGGGCCGGGTGGCCCCGCCCCCCGGTCGCTATCCTGGTCCGACCGACATCCATACCCGCCCCCAGCAGGGAGGAACCGCATGGAGGACCTGGACCCGATCCCCCCGCACGGCGGCAGGCTGGTCGACCTCCGCCTCGGCCCGGAGGAGGCCGAGCGGGCGGCCGACGAGGCCACCCACCTGCCGAAGCTCGTGGTCTCCCGCCGCGAGCTCTCGGACCTCGAGATGCTCGCGGTGGGCGCCCTGTCGCCGCTCACCGGGTTCCAGGGGGAGAAGGACTACCGCCACATCCTGGACCAGATGCGGCTGGCGAACGGCCTGCCCTGGACGATCCCGGTCGTGCTCTCCGCCACCGACGAGGAGGTGAAGCGGGTGGGGAGGGCGGAGGCCGTCGCCCTCACGGCCCGGGAGGGCGGCGAGCCGCTGGCGCTCCTCGAGGTCGAGGAGGTCTTCCGCCGGGACCGGGAGGCGGAGGCCACGGCCGTCTTCGGGACCACCGACCTCGAGCACCCCGGGGTCCGGGCGCTCCACGACGCGGGCGGGTTCTGCCTGGCCGGGCCGGTCCGGGTGATCCGCCTCCCCGAGCACCGGGACTTCCGCCGCTACCGCCTCACGCCGGCCGAGACCAGGGCGGAGTTCCGGCGGCGGGGGTGGCGGACCGTGGTCGGCTTCCAGACCCGCAACCCGATCCACCGGGCCCACGAGTACATCCAGAAGTGCGCGCTGGAGATCGTGGACGGCCTCCTCGTCCATCCGCTGATGGGGGCGACGAAGGCCGACGACGTCCCCCCGGACGTCCGGATGCGTTGCTACGAGGTCCTCTTCGATCGCTACTACCCGAAGGACCGGGCGATGATCGCGGTCTTCCCGGCCGCGATGCGCTACGCCGGCCCGAAGGAGGCCATCTGGCACGCGATCTGCCGCAAGAACTACGGCTGCACCCACTTCATCGTCGGCCGGGACCATGCCGGCGTGGGCAGCTACTACGGCACGTACGACGCGCAACGCATCTTCGACCGCTTCGACGCCGACGAGCTGGGGATCACCCCCCTCCGGTTCGAGCACGCGTTCTGGTGCCACCGGTGCGAGGCGATGGCCTCCAGCAAGACGTGCCCGCACGGGGACGACGACCGGGTGATCCTGTCGGGGACCAAGGTCCGGGAGATGCTCCGGCGGGGGGAGCGGCCCCCGGCGGAGTTCTCCCGGCCGGAGGTGGCCGACGTCCTGATCCGAGCCATGCGGGACGGCGGATAGGGGTTCCTCGTCCAGGCAACCCGGGTTTGGTCGGCCCGGGGCCCGGATGATAGCCTCGGCCGGCTCGCCGGACCGGCGGCCGACCAGCGATGGAGGGCAGGACCGGTCGACCCCGCGCGCTCCGGGCCGGGCTCGCGCTCGTCGCGGCCGCGGCCCTCCTCGCCACCCCCGCCGTGGCCGACACCGAGACCCAGCTCGAGCAGCGGAAGGAGGAGCTCGCGGCGGCCCGGGCGGCCCTGGACCGAGCCACGGCGGCCTGGCAGGCGGCCGAGGCCCGGCTGGCCCGGACCGAGGACGAGCTGGCGGCCACGGAGGCCGCCGTCCAGCGGCTCCGCCGGCGGCTCGCGGCGATCCAGCGGCGCATCTCCCAGCGGGCCCGCGAGGCCTACATGAGCGGGGTGGGGGGGACGATCGACGTGCTGCTGTCCTCCGATTCGTTCACCGAGTTCTCCGACCGGCTGGAGTTCATCGGGAGCATCGCGGCGAGCGACGCCGACCTGATCATCGAGGGAGAGGTCACGGCCGAGGAGCTCCGGCGGCGGATGGCGGACCTGGCCCGGCTCCGGGACCGGCGGGAGCGGGAGACGGCGGACCTGGAACGGTCGCGGGCGGCGGCGGCCGCCCGCGTCCAGGACCTGGAGGACGTGGTGGCGGAGCTCCAGCGGGAGCTCAGGGCGGAGGAGGAGCAGCTCCTGTTCGGCGTCCCCCCGACCGTGGCCGGAGCCATCCAGACCTGTCCGGTGCTGGGTCCGAACTCGTTCGTCGACTCGTTCGGGGCTCCCCGGTCGGGGGGCCGCACGCACCAGGGCATCGACCTCATCGCGCCCTTCGGGACGCCGGTGGTGGCGGTCCACGCCGGCAACGCGGTGCAGGGTTCGAACACGCTGGGCGGCCTGGCCGTGATCGTCTACCACACCGACGGCGACTACACGTATTACGCCCACCTCTCGAGCTTCGGCGCGGCGGGGCAGGTGCGGACGGGCACCGTGATCGGGTACGTGGGGAGCACGGGGAACGCCGGGAGCGTGAACCACCTCCACTTCGAGTACCACCCCGGTGGGGGGGCCGCGATCAACCCGTACGCGATGCTCCGGGCGGTCTGCTGAGCCCGCGTTGCCCCCGGCGCGGGGCCGCCCTACGATGCCCCCGATGGAGGAGGCTCCCGGCAAGCGCCGGATCGACCGGATCCTCCGCCCGGCCTTCGTGGACGGGCTCTCCGCGCTCTCCCTGGAGGAGCTCCGGGCCCGTCGGGCGGAGTGCCTCATCGAGCGCGAATACCTCTCGCTCCTCCGCCGGCTCGTCCAGGGCCGGGCCGAGATCCTGGCCGACGAGCTCCGGGCCCGGCAGGGCGGCGAGGAGCGGGGGCCGCTGATCGAGCGGCTGGCCGCGGTGCTCGCGGCCGACGAGCCACGGGGGCCGTCGCGGGGCGAGGCCGTGCGGGTCACGGTTCCGGAGCCGGAGCTCCTCCTGGCCCGTCGCCGGGTGGAGCGCCTGGTGGCCGACGCGGGGCTCTCCGACCCGAGCACGCTGGACGACGCCGAGCTGGAGCGGGCGGTCGAGCTCCTGGAGCGGGAGGAGCGCGAGGTCTCCGAGCAGCGGGCCCGCGTGCTGGCCGTCCTCGACACGCTCCAGGAGGAGCTGAAGCGCCGGTACAAGGAGGACCTCTCCCAGGTCCTGTCCTGAGGGGCGTGGGCCGGGCGGGGGAGGCCTCCCTCCCCCACCGGGCCGAGCCGAGAGGTCCGCCGGGCCCCGCGCGATCCGCCCGATCACCCGATGGTCGGAAGGCTCGGGACCGGGCAGGCTTCCTCCGGCCGCCGGGTGGCAGGCGGCGCGGCCCCATGACCGAGGACCTTCGCGCGCCGACGATCGGAGCGGGGGGCGACGAGCTCTCGTCGCTCCGGGCCCAGCTCGTGGTCTTCGCCCGGGAGCTGGCGATGCTGTACCGCCTGGAACGGGAGCGGTCCCGGGAGCTGGAACGGGCGCTGCAGGGCCTGCGGGACACCTACCTGGCCACGATGAAGGTGCTGGTCCAGGTGGTCGAGGCCAAGGACGCCACCACCCGGGGGCACCTGGACCGCACGCAGGCCTACGGGATGGCCCTGGCCCGGCGGATCGATCCCGCCCTGGCCGAGCGACCGGAGCTCGCCTACGGATTCTTCCTCCACGACATCGGCAAGGTGGGGATCCCGGAGGCGATCCTGCGCAAGCGAGGCCCGCTCTCCGACGCCGAGTGGGAGGTGATGCGCTCGCACCCCACCCTGGGAGCCCGCATCGTGGAGCCGATGCGGTTCCTGGGGGAGGCCGCTCTCGTGATCCGGCACCACCACGAGCGGTTCGACGGCACGGGCTACCCCGGCGGGTTGCGCGGCGACGCCATCCCGCTGCCCGCCCGGATCTTCGCGGTGGCCGACGCCTTCGACGCCATGACCAGCGACCGACCGTACCGGGCGCCGCTGCCCCGGGAGCGGGCGTTGGGCGAGCTGGCCGCGGCCCGGGGGACCCAGTTCGACCCCGCCGTGGTGGACGCGTTCGTGGACCTGGTCGACGAGGAGGGGGCGGCGCTGGAGGCGGCCGCCGTGGCCGCCGGGTGAGGCCGGGCTCCCCAACCGCCACCGGGTAGGCTGGCGGACCGGTGGGCGCCGGGTCCGCGTGGGGAGGGCGAGGGGAGCCGATCGCCGAGGTGACGCGGTCGGGTCTCGTGGAGTCCGTGCACCTCGGCCACGTGGCGGTGTGCGACGCGGCCGGCCGGCTGCTGGCCCGGGTGGGGGACCCCGGGCGGGTCGTCTTCGCCCGCTCGGCGATGAAGCCGCTGCAGGCCGCCGTGGCCCTTCGGGCGGCCGGCCAGGGGCTCCCGGAGGCCGAGGTGGCGGTGGCCTGCGCCTCCCACAACGGGGAGCCGGTGCACGTCCGGACCGTCCGCCGGCTGCTCCGGCGGGCCGGCCTGCCGACGGCCGCCCTCCGGTGCCCGCCGGGGTGGCCGATCGACCGGGAGGCCGCGATCAGGGCGGGGCGGCCCGCTCGCGTGCTCCACAACTGCTCGGGCAAGCACGCGGCGATGCTCCTGGCCTGCGCCCGCCGGGGGTGGGACCCGGACGGCTACCCCCGGGCCGATCACCCCCTCCAGCGCCGGATCCACCGGGCGGTGCTCCGGGCCGCCGGCCTGGACCGGGTCGTGGTGGGCGTGGACGGGTGCGGGGTCCCGGTGCACGGGATGCCGCTCGCCTCGCTCGGCGTCCTCTTCGCCCGGCTGGCCCGCCCCGATCGCCTGGGCCCGCTGGCCGAGGGGGCCGCCCGGGCCCTCGCGGCCATGGCCTCGCACCCCTACCTCGTGGCCGGCCGGAACCGCGTCGACACGGCGCTGATGGAGGTGGCCCCTCGGGTCGTGGTGAAGGCCGGGGCGGAGGGGCTCCTCTGCGCGGCCCTGCTGGAGCCGGGGATCGGCGTCGCGGTGAAGGTGGAGGACGGCGGCGATCGGGCCGCGGCCCCGGCGCTGCTCCGGACGCTCGGGCTCCTGGGAGCCCTCACGACGGAGCAGCTGCGGGCGCTCGGCGCCCACGCCGACCGGCCGGTCCGGGGCGGCGATGGGGTCGTCGGGCGCATCTCCTCCCGGCTCGACCTTCGGCCCGGCGGGGAATAGGTGGGGGCGGCGGCGCGTAACATCTTCGGGCCCGCGCTGCCCATCGGGAGGTCGATGGACGGTTCCACGCCACGCGTCGCCGTGCTCTCCGTGCACACGTCGCCGCTCGATCAGCCGGGGACGGGGGACTCGGGGGGCATGAACGTCTACATCCGGGCCGTCGCCGAGCGCCTGGCCCGGGCGGGGATCGGGGTGGACATCTTCACCCGGGCCTGGGACGGGCAGCCCGAGGTGATCCGGGCCCCGAACGGCACGCGGGTGATCCACGTGAAGGCGGGGCCCCGGGCCCCGGTCCCCAAGGCCGAGCTCCCCCGCTACCTCCCGGAGTTCCTGGGAGGCGTCCTCTCGCACGTCCGCCGGGCGGGGGCCAGGCCCGACGTCGTCCACAGCCACTACTGGCTCTCCGGCTGGGTGGGCCAGAGCGCGAAGGAGATCTGGGGGATCCCCCTGGTGGCGTCCTTCCACACGCTGGGGAAGGTCAAGAACTACTCGCTGGCCCGGGGGGAGGGCCCGGAGCCGCCGCTCCGCCTGGCGGGGGAGGAGCGGGTGATCAGGACGGCGGACCGGATCCTCGCCCCCACACCCGCGGAGGCCGCCCACCTGGTGGGCCTGTACCGGGCCGATCCCGCGGCCATCAGGGTGGTGCCGCCCGGCGTGGACCACGGCCTCTTCTTCCCCCGGCCGCGGGACCGGGCGCGGCGACGCCTGCACCTGGCCGACGTCCGCCTCGTGCTCTTCGTGGGGCGGCTGCAGCCGCACAAGGGCCCGGACGTCGCGATCCGCACCCTGGCCGAGGCCCGGGCCCGCGACCCGGCGGCGACGGCCGACGTCGTGCTGGCCGTGGTCGGGGGCCCGAGCGGCGCGAGCCGCGGGGCGGAGGTCGTGCGGCTGATGGACCTGGCCTCCGCCCTCGGGGTCGAGGAGCGCGTGATGTTCTTCCCTCCCCAGCCCCAGCGGCGGCTGGCGGACTTCTACGCCGCCGCCGAGGCCATCCTGGTCCCCTCCCGTTCGGAGTCGTTCGGGCTGGTCGCCCTGGAGGCCCAGGCCTGCGGGACGCCGGTGATCGCGAGCGCCGTGGGAGGCCTCCGCTTCGTGGTCGTGGACGCGGTGACGGGGTTCCTGGTCGAGGGCCACGACCCCGCCGACCACGCCGACCGGCTGCTCGAGGTCCTCCACGACCCCGGCCTGCGGGACGCGATGGGCAGGGCCGGGGCCGCCCACTCCCACCGCTTCTCCTGGGACGCGACGGCCGAGGAGGTGCTCCGGGTGTACCGGGAGCTCGTGGAGGGGCGCTGACCGGGCTCGTCTTGTCACTCTTTTCGACGTGCCCGCCACCTGCGCATATGCCTTCTGACCTGGGCGTTCGCGGACTTGACCGCCCCGGGGGCCGTGGGTAGATTTCGCCTCGCTCCGAGCAGCCGGAGCGGTCGAGTCAGGGAACCGAATGGGGGGCCCTGGGAAAGCCGTAAGGCCGACTGGGCGCACCTGCTCGTACGGTTGGGAAGGCCAACTAGCTGTGCGGGTGGGGAGGCTCGGGAGGCCCCAAAGCCCAACGAAAGGCCCGACCATAAGGGAACCGAGACGGC
>DATLZP010000148.1:0-2739 GCA_035573935.1 Actinomycetota bacterium | reverse complement strand
GGCCGCGAACCGCTCGTGGAGCTCGGCCCGGAGCTCCTTCGGGATGCCGTCGTAGGCGGCGTCGCGGATCAGCAGGTGCCGGAAGCGGAACGCGTCCTCGCCGGGGAGCGTGGAGCGGTCCGGCCGGACCAGCTCCTTGCGGACGAGGGCCAGCAGGTGGGTCCCGACCGTCGCCGGGTCCGGCTCCTCCGACATGGCCGTCACGGCCCCCCGGAAGAAGACCTTCCCCACGACCGAGGCCCGCTGGATCGCGGCCCGCTCCTCCGCCGTCAGCCGGTCCAGCCGGGCCGCCAGGAGCGCCTGGATCGTCGGCGGCACCGGCACCGTGGACAGGTCCCCGGTCGGGACCCATCGCCCGTCCTCCCGCACGAGCAGCCCGTCGTCGATCAGCACCTGCACCATCTGCTCGACGAAGAGGGGGTTCCCCTCGGCGGAGGCCAGCACCCGCTCCCGGACCTCGGCCGCCACCTCCTCCGCTCCCAGGAGGTTCGCCACGAGCCGCGCGCACTCCCCCTCGGGGAGCGGCTCCAGGAGGATCGAGGTGGCGTTGAGCTTCCCCCCGCCCCAGCCCGGCCGCAGGTCGAGGAGCTCCGGCCGGGCCAGGCAGAGCAGGAGGACCGGCGCGTCGCGGGTCCAGTCGGCGAGGTGCTCCACGAGGTCGAGGAACGTGGGCTCCCCCCACTGGATGTCGTCGAACACCACCACGAGGGGGCGCTCCCGGGCCAGGGCCTCCAGGAACCGGCGGACCGCCCAGGACATCTCCTCCGGGACCGCCTCCCCCTCCGCCAGGCCCAGGAGGTGACCGAGCCGGGCGCAAAGCACCTCCCCGTGCTCCTCGCCCGCCACGACCTCGCACACCTTCCGCTCCAGGGCCGCCTGGTCCTCGAAGTCGAGGGCCCCGGTGGCCTGCTTCAGGACCTCGACCACGGGGAAGAACGTGATCCCCTCGCCGTAGGGCAGGCAGCGGCCCCGGAGGACCCGGGCGCCGTCCCCCAGCCCATCCAGGAACTCCTCGACCAGCCGCGACTTCCCCACGCCGGCCGGGCCGAGCAGGGTGAACAGGTGGCAGGCCCGCTCCGAGACCGCCCGTTCGAACGCCTGGCGGAGGAGGGCGAGCTCGCGGGCCCGGCCCACGAGCGGGGAGTCGAGGCGGCGGGCCACGCCCGGCGCCGTGGGGTGGACCTCGAGGAGGCGGAACGCGGCCACCGACCCGGACTTCCCCTTGAGCGCGAGGGGCGGGACGGGCTCGGCCACCACCGCGTCCCGCACCAGCCGGTGGGTGGCCTCGCCCATCAGGACCTCGCCGGGGGCCGCCGCCTGCTCCAGACGGGCCGCCACGTTCACCGCGTCGCCGGTGACCAGGGCCTGGCCGGCGGCCGGGTCGCCGGCCACCACCTGCCCGGTGTTCACGCCCATCCGCACCTCGAGCCCGGTCCCAAGGTCCCGCTCGAGCTGCTTCGACAGGTCGGCCACGGCCGCCCGGATCTCCACGGCCGCCCGGCAGGCCCGGAGGGCGTCGTCCTCGTGGACGGCGGGGATCCCGAACACGGCCATCACGGCGTCGCCGATGAACTTCTCCACGGTCCCGCCGTGGCGCTCCAGGCAGGTCCGGGCGGCGTCGAAGTACCGCGCCATCACCCGCCGGAGCGACTCCGGGTCCAATCGCTCCCCCAGGCCGGTCGACCCCCGCACGTCGCAGAACAGGACCGTCACGGTCCGCCGGGACTCCACGGGCGGGGCGGCCTGGAGGGCGGCGCCGCAGTGCGGGCAGAAGGCGAAGCCCTCCGCGACGTCCCGTCCGCAGCTCGGGCAGGTGGGCACGGCCGCAGTCTATGGGCGGACGACGGACCGGCGGAAGCGGCCCCCGCCCCGGACCGGGGAGGCCCGTCGGCCGGGCCCGCCTGCGGGTCGGTCCGCGCTCCGGTAGGCTTGCGGCTCGCTCGTGGCCCTGGGGAGGGTGCCGCACGCGATGCTGGACCTGGTCAAGCAGGCCGTGGAGGAGGCGAGGGCCGCCGGCGCCGACTACGCGGACGCCCGGTTCGTGCAGGAGGAGACCGAGTCCCTCACCGTCCGCAACCAGGAGATGGAGGGCATCGATCGGGCCACCTCCGAGGGGCTCGGCGTGCGGGTCCTGGTCGGCGGGCGGTGGGGGTTCGCCGCCACGGCCCGCCTGGAGGACGCGGAGGTGGCCAGGACCGCCGGGCTGGCCGTCGAGATCGCCCGGGCCGCGGCCCGCCTGCCCGGTCAGCCGGTCCGCCTGGCGGAGGCCGAGCCGGCCACGGCCCACTGGCACTCCCCGATGCGCGTGGACCCCTTCCACGTGCCGCTGGAGGAGAAGGTGGCGCTCCTCGTGGAGGCCACCCGGCGGATGCAGCAGGTCCCCGGCCTCACGTTCGGCGAGGCGATGCTCGACCTGTTCCGCCGCCGGATCGTGTTCGCCTCGAGCGAGGGCGCGGCGATCGACCAGACGATCACCCACTCCGGCGGGGGGATCGAGGCCGTCGCCGTGCGGGACGGCGAGGTGCAGCGACGCTCGTTCCCCAACTCGTTCCGGGGGCACCTCGCGGCGGCCGGCTGGGAGCACATCGAGAAGCTCGGGCTGGTGGAGGAGGCGGAGCGGACGGCGACCGAGGCCGTCGAGCTCCTCACGGCGAAGGAGTGCCCGAGCGAGGTGACCACGCTCGTGCTCGACTCCGCCCAGCTCGCCCTCCAGATCCACGAGTCGATCGGGCACGCGGT
>DATLZP010000147.1:0-2067 GCA_035573935.1 Actinomycetota bacterium | reverse complement strand
CGGCGCCCGGCGTGGAGCCGCCGGCCCGGCCCCCGGACGCCGCCGCGGTGGACGTGGCGATGCTCCGCCGGTCCTGGCCCTCCGTCCTGGAGCACCTCCAGCAGGGCAGGCGGGCCATCCTCCGGGCCCTCCTGGAGGCGGCCACGGTCGCCTCCTACGACGGGCAGACGATCGAGCTCGCGTTCCCCCCCGATCGCCGGTTCGGGGTGGCCAAGGTGGAGGAACGGCACGAGGAGCTCCGGGAGGCGCTGCGAGCCACCCTGGGGATCGCGCCGGCCGTGCGGTGCGTGGTCCGGGCGCCGGTCGCGGCCGACGCCCCCGACGAGGACGAGCCGCCGCCCACCGAGGAGGAGGCGCTGCGGCGGATCCAGGAGCAGCTCGGGGCGAGGCCGGAGGCCTAGGTGTACGAGGGGCCGATCCAGGACCTGATCGACGAGCTGGCCCGCCTGCCCGGGATCGGCCCCAAGTCCGCCCAGCGGCTCGCGTTCCACCTGGTGAAGGCGCCCCCCGACGAGGCGAAGCGGCTGGCGGAGGCCGTCGTCCGGGCCAAGGAGCGGATCCGGTTCTGCGCGGAGTGCGGCAACGTGGCCGACGGCGAGCGGTGCCGGATCTGCCGGGACGAGGGGCGGGACCGGACCGTGCTCTGCGTGGTGGAGGAGCCGAAGGACGTGGCCACCGTGGAGCGGGCCGGCGTGATCCGGGGCCGGTACCACGTGCTGGGCGGCGCCATCTCCCCCCTCGACGGCGTGGGGCCGGACGACCTCCGGGTCCAGGAGCTCCTGGAGCGGGTCCGCCGGGACGGGGTCACCGAGGTGATCCTGGCCACGAACCCGAACCTGGAGGGGAACGCCACCGCGATGTACGTCGCCGCCCTCCTCAAGCCCCTCGGCGTGCGGGTGACCCGCCTGGCGAGCGGGCTCCCCGTGGGAGGGGACCTCGAGTACGCCGACGAGGTGACGCTCTCGCAGGCCCTGGAGGGCCGGCGGGAGATGTGAGCGTGCCGGACCGCGACCCCGGGAGCTTCCCCCGGCGCCGGGCCCGGACCCGGGGCTTCACGCTCGGCCAACCGCGTGGGTTCGCCGTCGCCCCCGACGGGTCGCGGGTCGCCTTCCTCCGCTCCCCGGCGGGCGACGACCCCGTGCAGGGGCTGTGGGTCCTCGACCTCGCCGACCGAGCGGAGCGGCTGGTGGCCGACCCCCGGGCGCTGGAGGGGGCGGGGGACGAGCTCCCGGAGGCGGAGCGGGACCGCCGGGAGCGGGCCCGGGAGCGGGCCGCCGGCATCACCGCGTTCGCCTCCGACGCCGGCCTGCGGGCCGCGGCCTTCGCCCTCGGGGGGCGCCTCTACCTGGCCGACCTGGACGCCGGGGGCGCCCGGGAGCTGCCCACCGCCCGGGCGGCCTTCGACCCCCGGCCGGACCCCGCCGGGCGCGTCGTGGCCTACGTCCGGGAGCGGGAGCTCCGGGCGGTGGAGGTGAGCGGGCGGGACCGGCCCCTGGCCGGGGAGGAGGACCCGGCGGTCGCCTGGGGTCGGGCGGAGTTCGTCGCGGCCGAGGAGATGGGCAGGCGTCGCGGGCACTGGTGGGCGCCGGACGGCTCGGCGCTCGCCACTGCCCGCGTGGACGAACGGGCCGTGCCGGTCCGCTACATCGCCGATCCGACCCACCCCTCACGGCCCCCGCGCGCGGTGCGGTACCCGGCCGCCGGCGAGCCGAACGCCGACGTCTCGCTCCACGTCCTGGGCCTCGACGGGTCCCGGATCGAGGTCCGGTGGGACCGGGAGCGGTTCTGCTACCTGGCCCGCGTGGTCTGGACCGAGGGCGCACCGCTCACGCTCCTCGTCCAGGACCGGCGGCAGCGCGCGGTCGCCGTGCTGGAGGCGGATCCCTCGACCGGCGAGACGCGGACGGTCCGGGAGGAGGAGGCGCCGGACTGGCTGGACCTCGTGGACGGCGCCCCCGCCCGCCTCCCCGACGGGCGCCTGGTCCACGTGGTCGAGGACCGGCGGGCCGTCGCCCGGCGCCTAGCGATCGACGGCGAGCCGGTGACCCCGCCCGACCTGCACGTGCG
>DATLZP010000146.1:0-2605 GCA_035573935.1 Actinomycetota bacterium | reverse complement strand
GGGCCCCGCCACGCGTTCCGCCCGCCTCCTGCTGGGATCGGGAGGGGAGCGGGTGGTCCTCCGGGTGGAGGTGGCGGACGCGCCCGCCGAGCGGGCCCGGGGGCTGATGGGCCGGGAACGCCTCCCGGCCGACGCGGGGATGGTGTTCCTGTTCCCCCGCCCGACCCGGGCCGGGTTCTGGATGAAGGACACGCTGATCCCGCTGTCCATCGCCTTCTGGGACGAGGGGGGCCGGATCGTGGCTATCCTCGACATGGAGCCCTGCCGGCGGGATCCCTGCCCCCTCTACCGGCCGGAGGCCGCGTACGTGGGGGCGGTGGAGGCGAACCGGGGCTTCTTCCAGCGGCACGGGGTCGAGGTGGGCGACGAGGTCGAGCTGGTGGGGGCGGGTCCGTGACGCGGCAGGGGAACGCAGGCTGCCTCCTCTGCCTGGCCGAGCGGGTGACCGCCTGGCACTTCGAGGACGAGGAGTGCTGGGTGGCCGACTGCGTGGTCTGCGCCACGCCGATGGTCGTGTGGCGGACCCACGGGCTGCCCGACCCCGAGCTCGAGGCCCGGCTCCTCCGCCGGCTGGAGGACGTCGCCGCCGCCCGCTACGGCGACGGGGGGTACTGGATCGACCCGGAGCGGCGCCGGATCCCCGACCACTGGCACGCGCACGCCCGTCCCGCCGGGGGGTTCTTCGATCCGGCGAGCGAGCTGCACGGACGGTGGTGAGGGTGCGCCCGCCCCCGCGGCCCCCGGCGTTCCTGTTCGATCTGGACGGCACCCTCGTGGACAGCGTCTACCAGCACGTCCTGGCCTGGCGGGAGGCCCTGGAGCGGGAGGGCATCGAGCTCTCCGTCTGGCGGATCCACCGGAAGATCGGGATGAGCGGCGGGCTGTTCGCGCAGGGCCTGCTGCGGGAGACCGGCCGGCCCCTGGACCCGGCGGTGCTGGAGCGGCTCCAACGCCAGCACGCCGAGGCCTACGCCCGGCTCCGGCCCCAGGTCCGTCCGCTCCCCGGGGCCCGGGAGCTCCTCGCCCACCTGACCGAGCTGGGCGTGCCCTGGGCCATCGCCACGAGCGGGCGCTTGGAGAGCGCGGCTCCCACCATCGCCGCCCTCGACGTGCCGCGCGGGGTGCCCGTCGTGACCAGGGATCTCGTCCCCCGGGCGAAGCCGGACCCCGATCTGTTCCTGGCCGCCGCGGAACGCCTGGGGGTGGAGATCGCCGACTCGGTGGTGGTCGGGGACAGCGTCTGGGACCTCCTGGCCGCCCGCCGGGCGCGGGCCCTCGGCGTGGGCGTGCTCTCCGGTGGCTACGGGGAGGAGGAGCTGGAGCGGGCCGGCGCGTACCGCGTGTACGAGGATCCGGCCGACCTCCTCCGCCACCTGGACGAGCTCGGCGTGCGGGCCTGAAGGGGGCTGGTGGGAGGGGCAGGATTCGAACCTGCGTAGGCGTACGCCGGCGATTTTACAGACCGCTCCCTTTGGCCGCTCGGGCACCCTCCCGACCGCGGACAGTGTAGCGAACGGCGGGGGCCGGCTAGCATGGGGCCGTGGCCAAGGACCAGTTCTCGTTCGACGTCGTGTCCCGGGTCGACATGGCCGAGGTCACGAACGCCGTGGACCAGGCCCGCCGGGAGATCCTCACCCGGTTCGACTTCAAGGGCACGGGGACCACGATCTCCCAGGACGAGGACCTGATCGAGCTCCGCTCCTCCACCGAGGACCGGCTGCACGCCGCCCTCGAGGTGCTGAAGGAGAAGCTGGTCCGGCGGGAGGTGCCGCTCAAGGCGCTCTCCGAGGGACCGGTCCAGCCCGCCGCCCGGGGGACCGTGAAGCGGTCGGTCCACGTGAACCGGGGGATCAGCGAGCAGAAGGCGAGGGAGCTGATCCGGTACGTGAAGGGCCTCCCGGTGAAGGTCCAGTCCCAGGTCCAGGGCGACCAGCTCCGGATCACGGGGAGGAAGAAGGACGACCTGCAGGCCGTGATCCGGGCGATGAGGGAGCGCGACTTCGGGATACCGCTGCAGTTCGTGAACTTCCGCCCGTGAGGCGGCGGGGGAGGACGGAACCGCCCACCGCGGCGGCGGCGGTTCGACGGAACGGCGCATCCCCGGGGCGGAGCGCCGCCGGTAGACTTCCAGGGCCCAGGAGGTGAGCCAGTGGACATCGAGCGGCTGAAGGCCAGGGCGGCGGAGATCGCGGAACGGGAGAACGGGCGGTTGCTGGAGCGGACGCCCGGATCGTCCCGGCTCCACGCGCGGGCGGTCCGGAGCCTCCCCAACGGGGTCTCCTCGAACTTCCAGGCCAACGACCCCTACCCCGTCTACCTGGAGCGGGGCCGAGGATCCAGGGTCTGGGACGTGGACGGGAACGAGTACGTGGACTTCCACGGCGGCTTCGGCGTGAACGTCGTGGGCCACGCCCACCCGGCGATCGTGGAGGCCATCCGGGAGGTGGCGGACCGGGGGATCCATTTCGCGGTCACCACCGAGCGGACGGTGGCCCTGGCCGAGGCCATCTGCGAGCGCTTCCAGCTGGAGCAGATGCGGTTCGTGAACTCCGGGACCGAGGCCACGATGGACGCGATCCGGGTGGCCCGGGCGGCGACGGGCCGG
>DATLZP010000145.1:0-2985 GCA_035573935.1 Actinomycetota bacterium | reverse complement strand
GCGGAACCGCGGCTACCACGGGCTCCGCTTCGACCAGCCGTTCCCCCGGCGGACGATCGTCTCCCCCCTCTACATCGACGCCGAGGGCTTCGAGGCGATCCCCAAGCCGGGACCGTGGAGGGCGTTCTTCGTGGCCCGGGACCCGCGCGACGTCGTGGTGAGCTGGTACTTCTCCGCCCTCCGGTCCCATCCCACCCGGAGCAACCCGAGCCTGCAGCGGACCCGGGAGCGACTGGCCGCCATGAGTGCGGAGGAGGGGCTGGTCTTCGCCATCCGCAGGCTGTCGGAGGGCGGCCTGTTCGCCGCCCTCCGGGACTGGTGGGACCGCCGGCCCGAAGGGGCCCTGCTCGTCCGGTACGAGGACCTGATCGGCCCGGAGGCGGCCCGGGCCTGGGACCGGGTCCTCGACCACTGCGACGTGGCCCTGGGGCCCGGCGAGCGACGGGAGCTGCTGGAGCGCTACAGCTTCCGGCGGCTCTCCGGGCGGCGTCCGGGGGAGGAGGACCCCGACTCGAAGCTCCGCAAGGGCGTGGCCGGCGACTGGCGGAACCACTTCACGCCGGCCGTCCTCCGCGCCTTCGGGGAGACCGCGGGCGACCTGGCCGCCCACCTCGGGTACGCGGACTGAGCGGAGGCCGGGTCAGGCGATCCCCCAGCCGTCGAAGCCGGCCGGCATGTACGCCCGGAGCCGGGCCACGTCCTCCCGGAGCTCCTCCTCGAACCGGCCGCGGAGGTCCTCGGGGATCCGGGCCGCCTCGACGTCGAGCCGGCGCCCGGGGAGGCGGCGGGCCGTCCGCCGGAGGGGGGCGGGGAGGCGGCGGACCGCGGCGGCCAGGGCCGGCCACCGCCGGACCAGGCGCGAGGGGGCGGACGGGGTCCGGCGGTCCACCGATCGGAAGAACTCCCGGTCCAGGGTGGGGGGGACCCACCCCTCGTCCACGCCCAGGAACCCGAACACGCGGCGGAGGGTCTCCAGGCGCCGGTGGGCGAGGTCCCGGGAGTCGAGGAGCAGGATCCGCCCCGGCGGGAAGTGGGGCAGGTACTGCTCGAGCTGCATCGCGTAGCGGCTGACGTCCAGGTAGGTGGGATCCTCCACCAGGGCCCGCTCGATCGGGCGGCGCTCCTTGCCCCGGGAGACCGCGTAGAGGTAGTGGGAGCGCATCCGCTCGATGGGGTGGCGGACGACGTAGATCAGCCGGACCTCGGGGAGCACCGAGGCGATCCGGGCCGGGACCCCCCGGACCTGCGGGAACTTCGTGTAGCTCGTGGAGGCCTCGCCCAGCGCCACCTGCTCCGGCCGGGCCGGGGCGAACAGCTCCGCGTACCAGGCCACGCCCCGCGACCAGGTGTGGCGGGGGTCGAAGAACATCGGCTCCTTCACCTCCGGCATGTAGATCTGGGGGTGGGTCCGGAGGTAGTGGTACAGGCTCGTCGTCCCCGCCTTCATCGCCCCGATCACGAGGAAGGTGGGGAGCCGGGGGGGCGCGGTGGCGCTGCTACGGGGCGTCGACGCGGGCCGGGTACCCATAGCGCCTGAGCAGGGGGAACGTGAGGGCCGTGATGAGCCGCCGATCGACGGGATCGAGCTCCCGGTGCCAGCGGGTATCGAGCTCGAGCACGACGCGGTCGGTCTCGAAGCGCCGCCGGCGGCTCCCGTCGGGCCCGTGGACCTCCGGCACCGGGATGGGCACGCCGGGGGCCAGGCGCTCCAGCGGCGAGGGGAGCCCCACGAGCTTGGCCACGGACTCGACGGCGTCCGCGGGGTGGGCGATCAGGTCCTCGTACCGGAGCGCGATCGAGCGCTCCGGCCCCGACCGGCGGCGGAGGGCCTCGTTCGCCAGGTGCTTCGCCGTCCACCGGGCGGCGCCCCGGACCGCCAGCGCGCGACGGGCCCGGATCGACCGGACGCCGGCGTGGCGCTGGAGAGAGGACACCACGCCCCGTGGGTCGCGGATCAGCTGGACGAGGTAGGTGGGGACCTCCTCCCGGAACGCGAGGAGCGCCGCGTCGGCCGCCGACTTCGAGCTGTCGATCACGAGCGTCGCGCCGGCGGCCGCCGCCACGGCCCGGTGGAGCTCGGTGTAGGCGGCGACGTAGCGCCCGGCCGGCGTGCCCGGATCCGGCGGGTCCGTCCGGCGGCGCTCCCGGAGGGCGGCGCTCCACCCCAGGTGCTCCGGCGCCACCCGGCGCTGGAGCGCGGCGATCTCGGTCCGGACCGGGTCCACGGCGGGCGATCCGGGGACGAGGACGGCCGACCACACGGGGCACTCGGCGTGGGGCCGGCCGCACCCGCAGGTCCGACCGGGCCGGAACCCGCGGCTCCACACCCGCCGCAGCTCGCCCAGGAACGCGGCGCCGGGGATCGTGCTGAGCAGTCGGCCCAGCACGCCCGACCCGCTCCTCCCGGGGCCGAGGACGTAGATGACCCTGATGCCGTCGGCGACGTCCCCCACGGTGATGCATCCTCTCGCAGGCCGGGCCGGCCTTCATCCCCCGAACGACGTAGCGGCGCTCCGGGCCCCGGATGCCCTGCGACATCCGTCCCCCCCGGCCTACGCCGAACCGCGCATGCCGCCGGCGTCCCGATGGGGCACGATGCGCCGATGAGGAGGGACCGGACGATGGCACCCGAGGGCGCGGCACCGCGAGGAGCGCCGGCCCCCGGGGGGGCGCCGGGACGGCTGGTCCTGCTCTGCGAGCACTTCTACCCCGAGATGGTCTCCACGGGGATGCACATGACCGAGCTCGCCACCCGCCTCGCGGAGCTGGGCTGGGACCTCACGGTCTACACCGCGAAGCCGAGCTGGGGGAGCGAGGCCCCGGGGGGCCCCGTCCCCCGGGACATGACGTACGGGGGGGTCCGGATCCTGCGGGTCCCCACGATCGGGAGCGCGCGGGGCGGGGTGGCCTCGAAGACCGTGGCCGGGATCAGCTTCGTCGTCTCGGTCACGGCGGCCCTGTGGCGGGCCCGCCGCCGCTTCGACG
>DATLZP010000144.1:0-2115 GCA_035573935.1 Actinomycetota bacterium | reverse complement strand
GGGACGGGCGGGCCGTCCACCCGGACGATCCGGCGGGGGCGGGGGGCGATCAGGACCGAGGGGTGGCGTCCGACCCCGGTCAGCCGGTGCAGCTGCACCGCGCAGAGCGCGGCCATGCCCAGCAGGAACGCGGCGAGCGGCAGGCCGGCCCAGCCCACGGCCCCCACCCAGGCCCAGCCCAGGGCCAGGGCCCCCACCCCCAGGACCGCCCCGGCGGCCACGGCCGGGGCCCGGCGGCCGGGGCCGGAGGGCGAGGGGAGCACCTCGACGTCGGGCACCCGGACCAGGACCGGGGCCAGGCAGCGCCAGCACCAGTCGGCCTCGGCGTGGAGCGCGGCTCCGCAGCGGCTGCAGTCCACCGGGCGGGGGACGTCCATGGGGCCCATCCTCGCCCCCCGGTCGGGGGCCTGGCATCGGCCGAAGGTCGCATCTGCGGGGGCGAGGGTCCACCCGCCGCTAGACTGGCGGCACGCCAGCGGCCGCCGCCAGCGGCCGGGAGAGGAGGATCGCCGTGGCCGACCTGATGGAGGCCGTCACCGCCCTGGCCAAGCGCCGGGGGATCGTGTTCCCCTCGAGCGAGATCTACGGGGGCCTGCGCTCGTTCTGGGACTACGGTCCGCTCGGGGTGGAGCTGAAGCGGAACGTGAAGAACGCCTGGTGGCGGGCGATCGTGCAGCTCCGCGACGACGTCGTGGGGCTCGAGAGCTCGATCATCATGTCGCCCCGGGTCTGGGAGGCGAGCGGGCACCTCGAGTCCTTCACCGATCCCCTCGTGGAGTGCATGCAGTGCCACCAGCGGTTCCGGGCCGACCACCTCCCGGGGTGGCGGGCCCCCCAGTCCGGCCACGAGGAGGACGAGACGACGATCGACATGGCCGCCGGGCCCCGCTGCCCGAACTGCGGCCACGACCGGTTCACGGATCCCCGGAACTTCAACCTGATGTTCAAGACGTTCATGGGGCCGGTGGAGGACGAGGCCGCCACGGCGTACCTGCGCCCGGAGACGGCGCAGGGGATGTTCGTCGACTTCGTCACGGTGCAGGCGGCGGCCCGCAAGAAGCTTCCGTTCGGGATCGCCCAGATCGGCAAGTCGTTCCGGAACGAGATCACGCCGGGGAACTTCATCTACCGGACCCGGGAGTTCGAGCAGATGGAGATGGAGTTCTTCGTGGTCCCCGGCACCGACGAGGAGTGGCACGAGTACTGGATCGACCAGCGGTTCCAGTGGTACGTGGACCTCGGGATCCGCAAGGAGCACCTCCGGACCCGGGAGCACGGCCCGGAGGAGCTCTCCCACTACTCCAAGCGCACGGTGGACATCGAGTACCGGTTCCCGTTCACCGACTGGGGCGAGCTCGAGGGGATCGCGAACCGCACGGACTTCGACCTCCGGGCCCACGCCGCGAAGAGCGGGGAGGACCTCACGTACTACGACGCCGAGCGGGACGAGCGCTACTTCCCCTACGTGATCGAGCCGGCGGCCGGGGTGGACCGGGCCCTCCTGGCCTTCCTCCTCGACGCCTACCGCGTGGAGGAGGCCCCCACCGCCTCCGGCGGGACCGAGCGGCGGACCGTCCTCGCCCTCCACAGGGACCTGGCCCCGGTGAAGGTGGCGGTCCTCCCGCTGTCGCGCCACGAGGCGCTGGTCCCGGAGGCCAGGCGGGTGTTCGACCTGGTGAAGCCCCACTGGGCCTGCGACTACGACGACGCGGGGTCGATCGGCCGGCGCTACCGCCGCCAGGACGAGGTGGGGACGCCGTTCTGCGTCACCGTCGACTTCGACACGCTCCAGGACCGTCAGGTCACCGTGCGGGACCGGGACTCGATGCAGCAGGACCGGCTCCCGATCGAGGGGCTCGTGGCCTACCTCCGGGAGCGGCTGTGAGCCGGGCCGGGGCCGACCGGTGAGCGCCGTGGGGGCCGGGGGGCGGGGGAGCGTTGGCCTGTACGCGGCGGCCTTCGTCCTGGTCATGGGCTCGGCGGGGGCGCTGGCCCTGGCCGCCGTCCGCCTGCTGGCTTCGACCGCGCTGCTCTGGGCCTCGATCGGCCTGTCGCTCGCCGCGGCCTGCCTGGCGGTGGCGAGCCTCACGGTGCGACGCCGGTGACCGCACGCCG
>DATLZP010000143.1:0-3607 GCA_035573935.1 Actinomycetota bacterium | reverse complement strand
AGCCGACGCCGGCCGGCGTGCTACGGGCCTTCGCCGCCCTGGCCCGGTCGGGCGAGCGGCCCACGCCCGAGCTGCTCGACGCGGCGGAGGCGGCCGGGATCCCGGATCCGGTGGCCTGGGACGGTCCCACCCGGGACGCGTTCCTCGACCTGCTGTGCGTGGGCGAGGGGGCCGCCGCGGCCCTCGAGGCGCTGGACCGGCTGGGGCTCCTCGTCCGCTACCTGCCGGAGTGGGCCCCCGTGCGGTGCCGGCCCCAGCGCGACCCCTACCACCGTTCACCGGTGGACGTGCACCTGCTCGAGACGCTGGCCACCGCGGCCCGGATCCTGGACGGGGCGGAGGAGGAGGACCGGGTCGCCCGGGAGGCCCGATCCCTCGTGCCGGACCGGGCCGGGTACCTGCTCGGGGCGCTCCTCCACGACGTGGGGAAGATCGGGGAGCCGGGGCACGTGCCGGTGGGGGTCCGCCAGGCCCGGGCGGCCCTCGATCGGATGGGGCTCCCGTCTGCCACCCGGGACCTCGCCCTGTTCCTGGTGGAGCGACACCTGTTGCTCGCCGACACCGCGACCCGGCGGGACCTCGAGGACGACGATCTGATCCTCGACGTGGCGGCGACCGTGGGCGATCCGGGGCGCCTGGCCGCCCTGTACCTCCTGACGGTGGCCGACGCCCGGGCCACGGGCCCGGCCGCATGGACCCCCTGGCGCCAGGCCCTGGTCCGGGAGCTGGTGGCCAAGGTGCAGCACGTGCTGGAGCGGGGGGAGATGGGTCCGGAGGTGGCCGAGCGGCTGGCCGGGCGGATGGAGGACGTGCGGGCGGCGCTGGCCGGGCAGGAGGCGGGGGAGGTGGAGCGGTTCCTGCTGCGGGTCCCCCGCGGCTACCTGCTCGCGGTGCCGGCCGAGCGGGCGGTGGAGCACTTCCGGCTGCTCCGGACGCCCCTCGGGGGCCACGAGGTCCGGACCGCGGTGGCCGAGGGCGCGACGGCCGGCACCTACGCCCTCACGGTCGTGGCCGCCGACCGGCCGGGCCTGCTCTCCCGGATCGCCGGGGCCCTGGCGGTGGCCGGTCTCTCCATCCTCAGCGCGCAGGTGTTCACCACGGCGGACGGGGTGGCCGTGGACCTGTTCGAGGTGGAGGGAGTCTTCGAGCGGGAGGTGGACGCATCCCGGTGGCGCGGCTTCCGCCAGACGCTCCGGCGGGCCCTGGAGGACCGCCTGGCCCTGGAGCACCTGGTCGAGGAGAAGCGCCGGCGCTACCAGCCGCCCCGGGCCGACGTGCCGGTCCGGGTGGCGGTGGACAACGCCGCCTCGGACTTCTTCACGGTGATCGAGGTGGGAGCCCCGGACCGGATCGGCCTGCTGTTCGACGTCACCCGGACGCTCGCCGAGCTCGGGCTCGACGTCCACCTGGCGAAGGTCGCGACCTACGGCGGACGGGTCGTGGACGCCTTCTACGTGCGCGACGCCCTGGGCCGCAAGCTGGACGGAGCCCGGGCCGTGGAGCTGGAGCGGGCGCTCACGTCGCGGCTCGCGGCGTGAACGACGCCAGGAGCTCCCCCAGCCGGGCGGCGAACCGGGGGGCGTCCCCGTGCTCCTCGTGCTTGAAGTAGACGAACGCGTCCCGCCCCGCCTCCAGGGCGGGCCGGAGCCGCTCCGCCCAGGCCGCGAGCTCCTCCTCCCCGTAGTCGGTCCGCCGCAGCCGGAGGTAGGCGAAGGGCTCCGTCGTCACGGCGCCCGCCTCCCGTTCGTCGGTCTCGGTGACGCACCAGGCGACGCCCTGCTCGGCCAGGAGGTCCCGGGGCTCCTCCCACGAGGGGTGGCGGAACTCCATCGCCGCCCGGAGCGGCGGCAGGCCGCCCAGGAACCCCTCCAGCAGGCGCCGGTCGTACCGGAGGGACGGCGGGCACTGGAACAGGATCGGCCCCAGCCGCTCGCCGAGCGCCCGGGCCCGCTCCCAGAACAGGCCGACGGCCTCGTCGGCGTCGGCCAGCCGGAGCGAGTGGGTGATCCGCTGGTGCGCCTTCAGGGCGAACAGGAAGCCCTCCGGGGTCTGCTCCCGCCACGCGGCGAGCGTCCTCTCGGAGGGGTAGCGGCGGAACGTGTAGTTGATCTCGACCGTGGGGAACCGACCGGCGTAGTAGGCGAGCATCCCCTCCCGCTTCGTCCCCTCCGGGTAGAAGGGGCCCCGCCACTCGTCGTAGGCGAAGCCGGAGGTCCCCAGGTACACGCGGCCGGCCACGCGTGCATCATGGCAGGGATGACGAGCCCCGAGCACCGGCTCACGATCCAGCTCCCCGCGGGGGATCGGACCCGGCGCCTGGGCGGGGTCTCGGCCTCGCCCCCCGACCCGATCGCCGCGCTGGTCCTGGCCCCCGGGGCCGGGGCGCCGATGGACCACCCGTTCCTCGTCGGGTTCGCCCGGGGCATGCACGAGGAGGGCGTGGCCACCCTCCGCTTCAACTTCCCGTACATGGAGGAGGGCCGGCGGTCCCCGGACCCCCCGGGGGTCCTGATGGGCGCGTGGGGGGCGGCCTTCGAGGTGGCCCGCCGGACGTTCCCCCACCTCCCCGTGCTGGTCGGCGGGAAGTCGCTCGGGGGGCGGATCGCCTCGATGTGCGTGGCTGAGGGGATGCCCGCCGCCGGCCTGGTGTTCCTGGGCTATCCCCTCCACCCCCCCGGCAGGCCGGAGCGGATCCGCGACCAGCACCTGGCCCGGATCGACGTGCCGATGCTGTTCCTCCAGGGCACCCGGGACCCCTTCGGCCGGACCGACCTCCTGAGCGGCGTCCTCGACCGGCTGGGGGAGCGGGCCACCCTCGTCCCCGTCGAGGGCGGCGACCACTCCTTCCGGGTCCGGGGGGAGCGCCGCGACGACCGGGAGATCGGCGCCTCGCTGGCGGCCCTGGCCGCCCCGTTCGTCCTCCGGGTGGCGGGGGCGGCCTGATGCCCCGTCGCCACCGCCGCGCACCGGGGTCCCCGTCCCCGCCGGCCCGGCCCCGGTCCGCCGCGCCGGTCTGGGCCCTGGTCCCGGATCACGACGTCCGCCACGTGGTGGGGGAGAAGGAGTACCGCTGCCCTGGCTGCGACCACCCGATCCGGGCCGGCGTGCCGCACCTCGTGGTCGTCCCGGCCGACGCCCCCGAGGACCGGCGCCACTGGCACACCGGCTGCTGGAGGACCGAGCTCCGCCGGCGGGGCCCCCGCTGATCCCCCCGGCCCACGTGGATCCGCCTCCCGCGGGCCCCGCCGGACCCGGTGGCTATCATCGGCTGCATGGCGTCCCCGGAGGCCCGCGCGGTCATGTGGGAGCGGGACGGGCGCTGGGTGGGCCGGATCGGCCAGGCGGAGGTCGCCGGGCCCAGCCGGGAGGCCTGCCTGGCCGCCCTCCGGCGGGCGGCCGGCGACGCGGTGCTCACCGTCGAGGTCATGCCGGCCCTGGCCGGGGTCTCGGAGGCGGCCCGGATCCTGGGATGGGACCGCCGCCGGGTCTCGACCTACGTCCGGCGGGGCAGCTTCCCCCCGCCGGTGGCGGAGCTGGCGGGGGGGAGGGTGTGGCGGCGGGCCGACGTGGAGGCCTTCGCCCGGACCCGCCGGCGACGCCGCCCCAT
>DATLZP010000142.1:0-4556 GCA_035573935.1 Actinomycetota bacterium | reverse complement strand
GGCCCGCGTGGCGGTGGCGGCGGCGGCCACCGGGGCCGCGGCCCGCCTGGCGGCGGGGGCCGTGGCCCGGGGGATCGGGGAGGCCTCCCAGGGCGCGCTGCTGCTGCAGGTGGCCGCCGGCGTGGGAGCGGGGCTGCTTGTGTTCGGCGCCCTCGCCCTTATCTTCCGCCTCGAGGAGGTCGACATGGTCCGAGAGGCCCTGGGCGGGAGGAGGCGGCGGTGAGCCGGGCGGGCTGGCGGCGGGAGGACGGGCTGATCGGCAAGGCCCTGGTGATCTCGCTCGTGCTCCTGGCGCTCCTGGTCGTGGCGGCCTACGACGCGGGCTCGATCCTCGTGGCCCGCTACCGGGTGGCGGACCTCGCGGAGCGGGCCACGATCGCCGCCCGGCAGGTGTACGACCGGAGCGGGGACCGCCGGGCCGCCTGCGCCGCCGCGGTGGACGTGGTGGAGGCGGCCGACGCCGGGGCCCGGATCCCCGACGGCGGCTGCGTGGTGGACACGGCGGCGGACCGGCTGTCCGTCACGGTGCGGCGGACGGCCTCCACGCTCGTGGTCCGCCGGATCGATGCGCTCCGCCGCTACGGCAGGGTCCGGGCCACGGACTCGCTCCCCCTCACGACGTGACCGGCCCCGAGGACACCGACGAGGAGCTCGTCCGGCGGTGGGTGGCCGGCGACGGGGCGGCTTTCGCCGACCTCGTCCGCCGCCACGAGCGCCGCACGTACAACCTGGCCCTGCGGATCGTGGGCCGGGAGGAGGACGCGCGGGACGCCACGCAGGAGGCGTTCCTCTCCGCGCTCCGCAAGCTCCCCTCGTTCCGAGGGGACTCGGCGTTCTCCACGTGGCTCCACCGGGTGACCGTGAACGCCTGTTACGACCTGCTCCGCCGGCGGGCCCGGGCCCCCCTGCGGGGGGGAGAGGAACGGGAGGAGCCGGCCCCCGGACGGCCCCCCCTCCCCGACCACGCCGATGCCGTGGCCACGGCCGTGGACGTCCGGGCCGCCCTCCTGCGGGTCCCCGAGGAGTTCCGGGCCGTCCTCGTGCTCCACGACGTCCAGGACCTCCCCTACGAGGAGATCGCGGAGATCCTGGGGCTGCCGGTGGGGACCGTGAAGTCGCGGCTCCACCGGGCCCGGGTGGCCCTGGGGAGGGCGCTGGGCTCGACCGGGGAACGGGCGGCCGCCCCGCGATCGTCTGACGGAGAGCGATGATCCATCCCCAGGAGCTGCTGGCCGCCTACGTGGACGGCGATCTCCCCCCCGACGAGCGGGAGGAGGTCGAGCGCCACCTGGCGTCCTGCGCCCCGTGCCGGGAGGGGGTGGAGCTGGCCCGGGCGGCCCGGTCGGCGCTCCGGACCCTCCCGGAGGTCCCCGTGCCGGTCGGGGTCACGGGGCCCCTGCTCCGTCGGGCCGGCTCCGGCGGACGATGGGGCCGGGCCGGGCGGTGGGCGGGGGCGGCCGCGGCGGCCGCGACCGTGGTGGCCGTCCTCGCGCTGGCCCTCCCCGAGCTGGGGCAGCCGCCGGGATCGCCGGAACGCCTCTCGGCCCCCGCCGCCGACGCGGGTGGCGCCGACGCCTGGGCCTCCTGGCGGGCCCCGGTCCTCGAGCGGCAGGCACGCGACTACCGCCCAGAGGACCTCGCGGTCCTGGCCGAGGAGCCCCGGCACGCCATGGCCAGCGCCGATGGGGAGTCCGTGGCCCAGCGGCCCTCGGAGCGGGAGGCCCTGGCCTGCGTGGCCGCCGGGTCCGACCTCACCCCCGAGGACCGGATCGTCCGCCTGATCGAGGCCCGGTTCCAGGGGAAACCCGCCTACCTCGTCGTCGCCCACCGGGGCCCCGGCGCCGGGCAGCCCCCGACCAAGGTCGTGATCTGGGTGATCTCCACGCAGAGCTGCGAGCCCCTGTCGTTCTCCCAGGGTAGGCTGCCCTGACCCCGGCCTGAGCACCCACCTTCCCTGGCCCCAGCGCGCGGCGCCGGCCGGCGGGAATAGGGCTCGGTTGTACCCTGTGGAGGCGAACGAGGGGAGCCGTGGGAACGCTGCGTGACGTCGTGATCCTGGGGTCCGGTCCGGCCGGCTACACCGCCGCCCTCTACGCGGCCCGCGCCGACCTCGAGCCGCTCGTCCTGAAGGGGGTGGACGCCGGCGGGCAGCTCATGCTGACGACCGAGGTCGAGAACTACCCCGGGTTCCCCGACGGGATCATGGGCCCGGAGCTGATGGAGGCGATGGAGAAGCAGGCCCAGCGCTTCGGGGCCGAGATGCTCCACCAGTCGGCCACGCGGGTCGACCTCTCGGAGCGGCCGTTCGGCGTCTGGGCCGGCGACGAGGGGTGGCGGGCCCGGACGCTGATCGTGGCCACCGGGGCCTCGGCCAGGTGGCTGGGGGTGCCCGGGGAGGACCGGCTCCGCGGGCGGGGCGTCTCCGCCTGCGCTACGTGCGACGGGTTCTTCTTCCGGGACCGGCGCCTGGTGGTGGTGGGGGGCGGCGACTCCGCGATGGAGGAGGCCCTGTTCCTCACGCGGTTCGCCCAGCGGGTGACGATCGTCCACCGCCGGGACCGCTTCCGGGCCTCCCGCATCATGCAGGACCGGGCCCTGGCCCACCCCAAGATCGAGGTGATCTGGGACAGCGTGGTCGAAGAGATCCTGGGCGACGCCCAGGTCACCGGCGTGCGCCTGCGGAACGTGCGGACCGGCGACGAGCGGGAGTTCCCCACCGACGGGGTGTTCGTGGCCATCGGCCACACGCCGAACACCCAGCTCTTCGAGGGCCAGCTGGCCCTCGACGGGGGGTACATCGTGGTGGAGGAGCCCACCACGCGGACCAGCGTCCCCGGGGTCTTCGCGGCGGGGGACGTGGTGGACCGGATCTACCGCCAGGCGGTCACGGCCGCCGGCATGGGATGCAAGGCGGCGATGGACGCCGAGCGGTTCCTGGCCGAGGGCCACTGAGGCTCGGCGGCCGCCCTACGCGAGGAGGTCGGAGGAGGACATGGCGATCATCGGCGACGTGACGGATCAGGACTTCGAGGAGCGGATCCTCCGGTCGGAGCGGCCCGTGCTCGTGGACTTCTGGGCGGAGTGGTGCGTCCCCTGCCACATGGTGTCCCCGGCGGTGGAGGCGATCGGCCGGGAGAAGGGCGACGCGCTCGCCGTGGCCAAGCTGAACGTCGACGAGAACCCCGAGGCCACCCGGCGGTACGGGGTGATGAGCATCCCCACGCTGATCCTGTTCCGGGACGGGGTGGAGCAGGCCCGCCTGGTGGGAGCCCGGGGGAAGGACGCCCTCCTCCGGGAGCTCGAACCGCACCTGGCGGCCTGACCGCCCCGCCGACCCCGGCGGGAACCGCGCGGCCCCCCGTCCGGTCCACCCGGGCATCGGGAGCATCGAAGCTGGGAAACTCCACCGCCGTGAGGGTGATCCGTCCAGGGGACGAGGGTCCGGACGTACGCGACCTCCAGCACCGACTGGCGGGGCTCGGCTTCCCCATCCCGTCCGGGGAACTGGGGAGGTTCGGCCCCTTCACCGAGGCAGCGGTCCGGGGGTTCCAGGCGGAGCGCCGCCTGCCCGCCGACGGCCTGGTGGGCCGGGACACGTGGACCGCGCTGGTCGAGGCCACCTTCTCGCTCGGCGACCGGACGCTCTACCTCCGGGAGCCGTCGTTCCGGGGCGACGACGTCCGGGAGCTCCAGCGGCTGCTGAACGCCCTGGGGTTCGACGCGGGGAAGGAGGACGGGATCTTCGGCCCGGCCACCGACGCCGCGGTCCGGGAGTTCCAGCGCAACGTGGGGCGGGTCCCGGACGGGATCGTGGGTCCGGAGACCCTCACCGCGGTCCAGCGCCTCCGGCCCCAGGTGAACGGCCCCAGCCGGGCCGTGGTCCGGGAGGAGGAGGAGGTCCGGGCCCTCGTCGGCCAGATCGGCGGGGCCCGGATCGCCATCGACCCCGGGCACGGGCCCTCCGATCCCGGCTACGAGGGCGCCGCCGGCACGCTCGAGGCCGACGTCACGCTGGCCCTGGCCCGGGCCCTGGCCGGGGAGCTCTCCCGCCGGGGGGCCATCCCCACCCTCCTCCGGGACGACGACGACCCCGACCCCAGCGCCCGGGCCCGGGCGGCCAACGACCTGGGGGCCGTGCTCTGCGTCTCGATCCACTGCGGCGGGGAGCGCGAGGCTCGCCCCGGGGCCAGCTGCTCGTACTTCGCGACCGGGACCACCCACTCCCCCGGCGGGCGCCGCCTGGCGGAGCTCGTCCACCGGGAGCTGACCGACGGGCTGGGGCTGGCCGATCGGGGGACGCATCCGCTCGCCGTGGCCATGCTCCGGGAGACCAGGATGACGGCGGTCCAGGTGGAGCCGGGCTGCCTCAGCCACCCCGACGACGAGCGGCTCCTCACGGACCCCGCCTTCCACCGTCGGGTGGCGGCGGCCATCGCGGACGGCCTGGAGCGGTTCCTGGCCCCGGCCTCCCGGGAGGGAGCCCCGGCCCCGGGCCGCTGACGGCCGACCGGGCGCCCGGAGCGCGGCCAGGGCCGCCGGTCAGATCGACGGCGCCG
>DATLZP010000141.1:0-3606 GCA_035573935.1 Actinomycetota bacterium | reverse complement strand
CCGCGGCGACGCGCTCCATCGTCGACAACGCGAACCTGGTGAAGAAGGTCTACTTCCCCCGGGAGGTCCTCCCGGTGGCCGGGATCGGCGTGGCCCTCGTGGACTTCGTCCTGCAGAGCCTGGTGCTGGTGGCGTTCATGGCGGCGACCGGCTGGCGGTTCCACCTCGAGGCCCTCCCGCTCTACCCGCTCGCCTTCGTCACGCTCCTGCTCTTCACGGCGGCGGTCGCGCTGCTGCTGGCGGCGGCGAACGTCCGGTACCGCGACGTGCAGCACCTGTTGGCGCTCGCGCTCCTGGTGTGGTTCTGGATGACGCCCATCGTCTACCCGGCCGCCCTGGTGCAGGGGAGCGGCCACGAGCTGCTGGGCGTCCGGCTGTTCCACCTTTACCTGCTGAACCCCCTGGTGCTCGTGATCAGCGGGTTCCAGCGGGCGCTGTACGGGGCCGTCCGGCCGCCGGGCGCGACGGATCCGATCCTCCTCCAGGTCTCGATCGGATGGCTGGCCGGGGGGCTTGCGCTGGTGGCCGCGGCCTCCGCGATCCTGCTGCTCCTCACCTGGCGGCTGTTCTTCCGGCTCTCCGGCGACTTCGCGGAGGAACTGTGAGCGCCCCCGCCATCGAGGTCGAGGACGTCTCGAAGCGGTTCCGTCTGTACCGGGAGAAGCCGGGGTCGCTCAAGGCCCGGCTGATCTCGTCGCGGGCCAGGGCCCAGGACCTGTGGGCGCTCCGGGACGTGGCGTTCGACGTCCCCCGGGGCGAGACCCTGGGCCTGATCGGCCACAACGGGTCCGGGAAGACCACCCTGCTCAAGCTGATCGCCGGGATCCTCCGCCCCACGTCCGGGAAGGTGCGGACCCGGGGGCGCCTGGCCGCCCTCCTCGAGCTCGGCGCCGGCTTCCACCCCGAGCTCACCGGCCGGGAGAACGTCTTCCTGAACGCCTCGTTCCTGGGCCTCTCCCGCCGGGAGACCGAGCGGGCCTACGAGGACATCGTGGCCTTCGCCGAGCTCGAGGACTTCATGGACAACCAGGTGAAGTTCTACTCCTCGGGGATGCTCGTCCGGCTGGGGTTCGCCATCGCCGTCCACGTCGACCCGGCGATCCTGCTGATCGACGAGGTGCTCGCCGTGGGGGACGAGGCGTTCCAGCGTCGGTGCATCGACCGGGTGCGCGCCTTCCAGGGGGAGGGTCGGACGATCGTCTTCGTCACCCACGCCCTGGACCTGGTCCGCCAGATCTGCCACCGGGCGGTGATGCTCCACCGCGGCCGGGTCCACGCGATCGGGGAGCCCGACGACGTCGTCCAGGAGCTCCGCTACGTGATGCTCCGGGAGGACCCGAACTTCATCCCCGAGGAGGGGAGCCGCGAGGTCCAGATCGACTCCGTGGAGCTGATCCGTGAGGACGGCACGACGGGGCGGCCGGTCGAGGTGGGCGAGGATCTCGTGCTGCAGGTCGATGTGGCCCCGAACGCACCGGTGGACGACCTCGACGTCTCGTTCGCCGTCCTGGACTGGACGAACCGGCTCGCCGTGGACGGCCGGACGAGCCGGGCGGGGATCGACCTCGGCCCGCTCACCGGCAAGCGCCGGGTCCGGTTCCACCTCCGCCGGCTGCCGCTCCTGCCCGGGCGGTACTGGGTGACGGTCGGGCTCGAGTCCCGCCGGTCGGGGAAGCTGTACCACGTGCAGACGCAGCGCTACATGTTCGACGTCGCCGAGGGGGCCCGGCGGGACCGGCTCGACGTGCCGGTGGACGTGGAGGTGGAGGAGCTGTGAACCTGCCCCCCGCCGTCGAGCCGCCGGAGCAGCACGCCGCGAAGAGCCACGGGAGCCGACCGATGCTGATCGCCCTCATCCTGTTCTCCGTCACGATCGCCGCCGTCGCGCAGCTCACGCTGAAGCACGGCATGAACCTGGCCCGGGACCGCACCGGCGTGTTCCGGCTGACGGTCGAGGACCTCCGGGTCCTGGCCACGACGCCGTACGTCTGGGCCGGGCTCGCGTTGTTCGCCATCTCCGCCCTCGTGTGGCTCGCCGTCCTGTCCCGGGCCTCGCTCTCGTTCGCCTACCCGTTCGCCGCGCTGCAGTACGTCCTGATCCTCCTGTTCGACCGGTACTTCCTGAGCCAGCAGGTCCCCGCGCTGCGGTGGGCCGGCGTGGCCCTGATCGCGGCGGGGATCGTGCTGATCGCCCAGACCTCCCACCGGGCGTGAGCGACGGGCGTCCGCCGTCCGAGGCCTGGCTGGCCGTTGTCGTGGTGAACCACAACGCCGGCCGCCACCTGGAGCGCTGCCTCCGGTCCGTGTTCGCCTCCGCCGGCGGGGCCCGCCTGGAGGTGGTCGTCGTGGACAACGCGTCCACCGACGGGAGCGCGGGGGCGGCGGCGGCCATCCCCGAGGTCCGCCTGATCCGCAACCGCGACAACCGGGGGTTCTCCGCCGCGGCGAACCAGGGGATCGTGGCCACGGGCGCGCCGTGGGTCCTGCTCCTCAACCCGGACGCCGAGGTCCGGTCGGGGACGCTCGCCGCGCTCGTGAAGCGGGCCGCCGAGCGCCCGGACGTGGGGGTGGCCGGCCCGCTGATCCGCACGTCCGAGGGCGGCGTCTACCCCAGCGGGCGGCGGTTCCCCACGCTGGTCGAGGCGGTGGGGCACGCGTTCCTGGGCCCGTTCTGGCCGGGGAACCCCTTCACCCGCCGCTACCGGATCGAGGACTGGGACCGGACGACGGAGCGGGAGGTGGCCTGGGTCTCGGGCTCGGCGATGCTGCTCCGCCGGCGGGCGCTGGAGGAGGTGGGGCTCCTCGACGAGGGCTTCTTCCTGTACTTCGAGGAGCTCGACCTCTGCACGCGGATGCAACGGGCCGGCTGGCGGGTGCTGTTCACGCCGGAGGTGGAGGTGGTCCACGCGGGCGGGGTCTCCACCGGGCGGTCCCGGCGGATCCACCTGATCCACTCCCGGAGCGCCTACCGGTACTTCGCCAAGCACCGGGCGACGGGCTGGCGGCGGGTCCTGCGTCCCCTGGCCCGGGCCGCGCTCCGCCTCCGGGCCGAGCTCGTGTCCCTCCGCGACCGGGGGAGGCCGACGTGAGGGCCGTGGTCCTGGTGGGGGGGGAGGGGACCCGCCTTCGCCCCCTCACCGAGACGATCCCCAAGCCCCTCGTCCCGCTCGTGGACCGCCCCTCGCTCGACCACGTCCTCGACCACCTCGCGGCCCACGGCGTGCGGGAGGTCGTGCTGTCCTCCTCGTACCTCGAGGATCAGTTCCGCTCGTTCATCGAGGCCCGCCGGGGGCACCCCCGCCTGACGTGGATCACCGAGGAGGAGCCGCTCGGCACCGGGGGGGCCATCGTGAACGCGCTCCGGCACGTGGGCGACGAGCCGTTCCTCGCCCTGAACGGGGACATCCTCACCGACCTCGACCTCACCGCCATGCGGGCCTTCCACGAGGAGCGGGGGGCGGAGGTGACGATCGCCCTCCACCGGGTGGAGGACGCCCGGCCCTTCGGCCTCGTCGTGACGGCCGCCGAAGGCCGGGTCCGGGAGTTCCGGGAGAAGCCCGCCGACCGCCTCCCCGGCGAGGTGAACGCCGGGACCTACCTCCTGCA
>DATLZP010000140.1:0-3331 GCA_035573935.1 Actinomycetota bacterium | reverse complement strand
CTCGCTGCTGTAGCCCTCAGGCCGCTCCCCGCTCCGCCCGCCAGGCCTCCCTCCACCGGACCCGGCCCCCGACCCGGAGGATGGCCCCGGCGTAGATCCGGGCCGCCACCGGCACGAGGGCCGCCGTGGCGGCCAGGGAGACGGCCACCGAGGCCAGGGCGTCGAGGGGGCCGGCGTCCCCGGCGATCAGCCGGGGCGGCATGGCCAGGGGCCCGGTGGCCGGGACGAACGAGGCCACCCGGGACAGGGTCGAGGAGGGGTCCTCGACCGAGGAGATGGCCACGACGAGCGAGCCCAGGACGAGCAGCTGCAGCGGCAGGAGCGCGTTCTGGAGCTCCTCCTGGCGGGAGACGGTGGCCCCGGCGCAGGCGAAGAGGCCGCTGTAGAACGCGAACCCCAGGACGAACCAGACCAGCACCAGGCCGAGCGAGCCGAGGGCGGTGGCCGGCACCCGGACCACCTCGGCCAGCAGCGCCGCGGCGAGCCCCACCGAGCCGATCACCAGGAGCTGGAACAGGCCCAGCAGGCCGAGCCCCACGATCTTGCCCAGCAGGAGCTGGCGGGGGCGGACCGCCGCCAGCAGCAGCTCCACGACCCGCGACGACTTCTCCTCCACGATCCCGGTGGCCACCCACACCCCGTAGCCGAACATCTGCCCGTACAGGATCAGCACGGAGACGAAGGCGAGCGACCGGTCCTCCTCCCGTCCCGGCGGCTCCGGCTCCAGGGCCTGGACCGGGAGGGGGGCCAGGGCCCGGGCCGCCTCCTCCGGCGGGAGGCCCGCCCCGACCAGCGCCGAGCGCACCCGGAGCTGCTGGGCCGAGGCCTGGAGGATCCCCAGCAGCACCGGCGAGGCCCCGGAGCGGACCACGATCCGCTCCTCCCCCACCAGCACCGCGTCCACCCGTCCCTCCCGGAGGGCCCGCTCCGCCTCCCCCACCCCGGCCAGCGGCACGACCCGGATCCCGATCCCCTGGGTGCCGGCGGCCGCCCTGGCTAGCCCGGCCGCGGCCGCCGCCTCCCGCCCCACCGCGCCCACCTCGAACGACGCCGGGCGCTCCAGGATCCGGGCGGCCACGACGATCCCCACCAGGATCACGATGCTCACCGCGGTGGAGACGATGAAGCTCCGTTCCCGGACCCGCTCCACGAACTCCCGTCGGGCCACGATGCGGAAGAGCCGGGCCCGATCGGTCACGCGCCCACCCGCTCCCGGAACAGCTCGGCCAGGGTCGGCCGGTCCACCGAGAACCGCAGGACCCGCCCGGCGGCCCGGGCCGCGTCCAGGACGGCCTGGGGGTCGGTCCCGTCGGCCAGCTCCAGGACCAGCCCGTCGGCCGGCCGGTCCAGCACCCTGGCCCCGGGCACGGCCGGCGCCCAGCCCGGCGGGACGCCCGCCACCTCCAGCCGGACCACGCGCCGGGCGCTCGCCGCCCGGAGGTCTCCGATCCGCCCGGCGGCCACGATCCGGCCCCGGTGGATCAGGATCACCGAGCGGCAGAGCCGCTCCACGAGCTCCAGCTGGTGGCTGGAGAACACCACCGGGACGCCCGACGCGGCCCGCTCGCGCAGCACCCCGGAGAGCACGTCCACGCCCACCGGGTCGAGGCCGGAGAACGGCTCGTCCAGCACGAGGAGCTCCGGGTCGTGGACCAGGGCCGCGGCCAGCTGGACGCGCTGCTGGTTGCCGAGCGAGAGCTGTTCCACCCGGTCCCCCCGCCGCCCGACCACGCCCAGGAGCTCCAGGCAGCGGTCGGCGGCCCGGGCCGCGGCCGCGGGGGCCATCCCGTGGAGCCGGGCCAGGTAGACCAGGTGGTCCCGGACCCGCATCTTCGGGTACAGGCCCCGCTCCTCCGGCATGTAGCCGAACCGGCGGCGGGCGGCGTGGTCGGCCGTCCTCCCCCGCCACCGCACCTCGCCGACGTCGGGCTCCAGGACGCCCAGGACGATCCGCATCGCGGTGGTCTTCCCGGCCCCGTTCGGCCCGACGAACCCCACCAGCTCGCCCTCCGGGACGACGAACGAGACGTCGTCGAGCGCGACGACGTCGCCGAACCGACGGGTGAGCCCACGGACCTCGAGCACGGCTGGCCCGGCCACCGGGCGGGCCCAGGATAGCCGCCTACAGGACGGCGTCGGCCAGGGCCTCGACCTCGGCCGGGTCCGGGATCGTGGGGTCGAACACCAGCAGGTCGATCCCCAGCCCGGCGTACGCGTCCCGGGCCCGCCGGAGGGCCTCCGGCGTCCGCGGCATCCGGGCGGCGATCGCCGCGCCGCGCTCGTCGCCGTAGTAGCGGCGGAGGTTCCGGGCCGCGACCTCCTCTTCGCCCAGGCCGAAGTAGAGGAGGGCGGCCAGGCGGGGCTCGCCCTCGCGGCCCCCCTCCCTCCAGGCGGCGCGGACCCTCTCCGGTCGTCGTCGCGCCGGCCCCAGGCCGAGCCGCCCCCAGAGATCCGGTCGAGGCTGGCGGCCTGCTTGGCGAGGAGCACCGGGTCGCGCGTCGGGCCGAGCAGCACGTTCGTGAGGAGCTCCGGGCCCACCTCGGAAGGAGCTCCCCGGGGACGTCGAGGAGGGGGTTGGGCGGGCCGATCGGCGATCTCCACCGACAGCTCCTGTACCGGACGCGGGACCGGTGTCCCACGATGGCGGAGCCTCACCTGCGACGACCGCCCGAGCCCGTGGGCTCAGCCCGGGACCACGGGGTGCCCCGCTCGCCGCCAGGCCGTCATGCCCCCGGCGAGGTTCCGCACCTCCACCCCGGCCCGAGCCAGGAGGCTCGCCGCGACCGAGCTCCGGTACCCGCTGCCGCAGACCACGGCCACCGGCCGGTCCCGGGGGACCTCGTCCAGCCGCGCCGGGAGCTCCGCGCCGGTGATGAAGCGGGCCCCCTCGATGTGCCCGGCCCGCCACTCCGCCGGCTGGCGGACGTCGAGGACCTCGACCTCCGCCCGGTCCAGCAGGTCCCGGAGCCGTCCGGGGTCCAGGGTGGGGATCGCGCCGATGGGCCGGCCCTCCTGCTTCCAGGCTCGCAGGCCGCCCCGGAGCCAGCCCACCGGCGGCTCGGAGCCGATCCGGAGGAGGTGCAGCGTGGCCTCCCGGACGTCCTCCGGCCGGTCCACGACCAGCACGACCCGGGCCCCCTCGGGGAGCACCGTCCCGGCCCACGTGGGGAACGACGGGCCCAGCTCCACGTGGAGCGAGCCCGGGACGTGGCCCCCGGCGAAGGCCTCCACGGACCGGCAGTCGAGGAGGAGGACACCCCCGGCGAGGAGGGCCTCCAGCTCGGCCGGGGGGAGGGCCGGGGGCTCCACGGCCGGCCCCAGGAGCGGCGGG
>DATLZP010000139.1:0-11317 GCA_035573935.1 Actinomycetota bacterium | reverse complement strand
GACGCGGTGCTCTGAACGTGACGACGGGCCGAGGGCCTTTGGAGCCGCTCGCGCCTTCCCCATACGCGAGCGTTGTCTACTCGGCCCTCGACCCGTCGAAAGGTGGCCCCGAGCGACCCGGATCCCCGAGCCCCGGTCCGGACCCCTCCTCGGGGCGCCCTCGCCGGCTCGCGCCGCCGGGAGCTCCTCCTCGGCCGGATCCTCCCCGGTCCTCGGTCCCTGCGACCGCTCGGGACCGCAGCGGAATCTAGCCAGGCCCGCCCGGCCTGTCAACCGGCGAAGATCGTTGCGGGGCAAGGGTTCCTGTCGGATGCCGCAGGTAGCCGCCGACGCGGATCGAGGGGGAAAAAGAGTGACATCATCCGCGCCGGATCCGACGTCACCCGACGGCCCGGATCGCCGCGAAGGCCAGGGGGGCGACGGCCAGCGCCGGGAGCAGGTTCCCCACGCGGATGTCCCGGAGCTCGAGGAGACGGAGGGCGATCCCCAGGATCAGGACGCCGCCCACGGCCGTGATCGCGGCCACCGTGACCTCGGTGAAGGCGCCGGCCAGCGACGCCGCGCCCAGGGACAGGCCGCCCTGGTAGAGGAGGATCGTGACCACCGAGAAGCCCACGCCCCACCCCAGGGCGGAGGCGAAGGCCACGGCGGCGAAGCCGTCGAGGAGGGCCTTGATGGCGAGGAGTTGGTAATCGCCGGTCAGGCCGTCCCGGATCGAGCCCAGGATCGTCAGCGGTCCCACGCAGAACACGAGCGAGGCCGTCACGAACCCCTCCGTGAACCGGGCCTGGGAGCGCCCCACGCGTCGGCGCAGCTCCTCCCCGGCCCGCTCCAGGCCGTCCTCGATCCGCAGGAGCTCGCCGACGATCCCTCCCACCAGGACGCTGCCCAGGACGACCACCGCGCTGGCCCGGGTGAGCTCGGACAGCGGCGGCCGGAAGGCGGCCAGGGCCCCCTCCACCCCGACCACCAGGGTGAGGAGCCCCAGGGCGTGCATCACGGTCTCCCGGATCCGGTCCGGGAGGCGGGCCCCGAGGAGCGTGCCGATCGCGGTCCCGGCGAGGACCGTGGCCGCGTTGAGCAGCGTCCCGGTGAGGGGCACGGGGGAAGGGTACCGGCCGGGGGCCGGCCCTTCCCGCCGATCGCGCTCCTACCGCGGTGCGTGCTCCCGGTCCGGGGCCGGGACCGGGCCGGGGGCCGGCGCCGACCGGGCCCCCGGCCGGAAGAACAGGGTGCCGGTGACGAGGAGGTAGGCCGCCCAGGCCGCGAGCTCCAGCCAGGTGGGGTCGGCGTTGTAGCCGAACACGGCGCGGAGGAGCGAGCCGACGGTCCCCTCGTCGGAGAGGATCCCCGACGCGTCGAAGGCCGTGGCCGTGAGCACGGGGAGCCAGCCGGCCTCCTGGAGCTCGTGGACGGAGTAGGCGAAGAGCCCCGCCGCCACGACCAGGATCAGGGCACCGGTCACCTTGAAGAACGTGCGGAGGTTCAGGCGGATGCCCCCCCGGTAGAGCAGGTACCCCAGGACCAGGGCGGTTCCCAGGCCCAGCACCGCGCCCCAGGCCTGGCCCGCCGCGCCGCCCGCCCCCCGGGCGGTGGCCCGGGCCGTGGCGAACAGGAACAGGGCCGTCTCCACCCCCTCCCGGAGGACGACGACGAACGCCAGGCTGGCCAGGGCGAACCCACCCCCCAGGAGGGCGGCGTCCACCCGCTCGTGGAGCTCGCCCTTGATCCGGGCCGCCTGCCGCCGCATCCAGAAGATCATCCAGGTGAGCACGCCGACGGCGGAGAGGGTGACGAGGCCCTCGAAGACCTCCTCGGCCCGGCCCTCGAACTCCCCGGCCACGCCGAAGATCACGGCCCCCACCGCGAGGCTCACCAGGACGGCCGCCCCCGTGCCCCACCAGACGAGCCGGGAGCGATCCGTGCGGCCCAGCTGGCGGAGGTAGGCCAACAGGATCGAGATGATGAGGGCGGCCTCGATGCCCTCCCGGAGCGTGATCAGGAACGCGGCTCCCACCGGCGACACCCCCTGGGTCGGTCAGCAGGCATACCTTAGGTATGCCTTATGCCTGCACTCTGGCCGGCCGAAATCCTATCGGAGGGGTCGGAATGGCGTCAAGCCGCCGGGGAGGGGGCCGGCTCGACCCAGAGGTTGTCGGAGAGGTGCGCGCCGAGCGCCACGTCCTGGCCGCCCACCCGGAGGGCGATCGCGCCGTCCGGGGCCACCCGCCGGACCTCGATCTCGGCCCCCGGCATCAGCCCGCTCTCCTCGAGGAACCGCATCACGTCGAGGTCGAGCTCCAGGTCCTCGGTCAGCCGTCGGAGGACCACCCGGCGCCCGGGCTCCACGTCCTTGAGCGCCACGAGGTGGGACTGATCCACCGGCCGGGCCGTGCCCGGGATCGGGTTGCCGTGGGGGCAGGTGGGGGGATCGCCGAGGAGGGCCACGAAGCGCTCCTCGATCTCGTCGGAGACCACCTTCTCCCACCGCACGGCCTCCTCGTGGGCCCGGTGCCAGGGGAGGCCCAGGATCCGGATCAGGAAGTGCTCCACCAGCCGGTGGCGACGGACGAGCGTCTCGGCCAGGCGGAGCCCCCGGTCGGTGAGCTCCAGGTGGCGGTCGCGGTTCACCACCAGGCCGTCCCGGACCAGGCGCTTCACGGCCTCGGAGACCGATGCGGCCGAGACCCCCATCCACTCCGCCAGGCGGGCCTGGACGGGCGGGATGTCCTCCTCGCCCATCTCGTAGAGGGCCTCCAGGTACGCGGCCCCGGGGTGCTCGGCGGGGAGCGCCACGGCCACACGATACCGCGGCCCGCCGGGCGCCCCGGCACGGCGGGCGCCGTAGGGAACCTCGTCGTCCGACGGGCTGCCGGTACGGCGCCCCCCACAGCGGGGGTGAGGGCGCCTCGCTCCCCCTCCCCACCGCACCGGTGGGACTCACGCCGTTCTGCGTATGGACCCGGAACGCGTCCCCCCCTACGCTCGACCCGGGTCGGGGGGCCGGCCCTGTTCGGCATAGGACGAGACGAGGGGGATCGGATGAGGCACCGACGGTTGTCGCTGATCGGGTTGCTCGCGCTCCTGTGGGTCATCGCGTCCCCCTGGGGCGCGTCCGCCGACCCCCCGGGGAACAACGGGACCGTGAAGGTCGACGGCGTGGAGTTCGACGACCATCCCAACAACGAGCCCCACCCCGGCTGCACGTTCCAGATCGACTTCTACGGCTACGACCAGGGGGACCTCCAGGCCGAGGTGCTGTTCGCGCTCCATCCCCCGAGCGGGACCGGCACGCTCCTCACCGACACCGTGGACATCGGGGAGGACGCGGCGGGGGGCGGGACCGACCTGGACGCCTCGCGGACGTACGACCTCAGCGCCGCCCTGCTGGCGTCGGGGGCCACCCCGCACCCCAACCAGGGATTCCACGTGAAGCTCACGGTGCACGCCGAGGGCTCGATCGGGGCCGACGTGAAGCACAAGGTGTTCTGGGTGGAGTGCCTGGGCTACCCGATCGTCGAGCCGACCGACACCGAGCTCCAGGCGCTGCTCTTCGAGTCCTCGCCGGAGCCCGGCCGGGCCGTCACCTTCGGCCACCTGCTCGCCGTCCTGGCCGGCTTCCTCCTCGTGCGGACCCTCGTGCGGCGGACGGTGGCCCTGCGTCGTCGGGGCTGAGCGGACGGACCGGGTCCCCGGCCTCCCCGGGCCGGGGACCCGGCGCCGGAGGGCGGTGCTAGCATCGCCGCCGTGACCGGCGGGCCCCCCAGGCGCCTCTTCCTCCTCGACGGCCACAGCCTCGCCTACCGGGCGTTCTTCGCCCTCCCCCCCGACCTCGCCACCTCCACCGGCCAGGTGACGAACGCCGTCTACGGGTTCACCTCGATGCTGATCAAGCTCCTGGCCGAGGAGCGCCCCGACCTCATCGCGGTGGCCTTCGACCTCGGTGCCCCGACCGTCCGGCTGGAGAAGTACGCGGACTACAAGGCGGGCCGGCCCGAGGCCCCCGACGAGTTCCGCCAGCAGCTCCCGCTGATCCGGGAGGTCCTGGAGGCGCTGGCCGTGCCGATCGTCGAGATCGAGGGGCACGAGGCTGACGACGCGATCGCCACGCTCGCGGTGCGCGCGGCGGGGCGAGGGATCGAGACGGTCATCGTCACCGCGGACCGGGACTTCTTCCAGCTGGTCCGACCGGGCATCTCGGTGCTGTTCAACCGGCGCGGCATCTCCGACATCGTTCGGTACGACCAGGACGCGGTCCGGGAGCGCTTCGGCCTCCCGCCGGAGCGGTACCTGGACTACGTGGCCCTCAAGGGGGACGCCTCGGACAACATCCCCGGGGTCCCCGGGGTGGGGGAGAAGACGGCGTCCCGGCTGATCCAGGAGCACGGATCGGTGGAGGCGCTGCTCACCCGGACCGCGGAGCTGAAGCCCAAGCTCCGGGAGGCGATCGAGGCGGCGGGGGAGCAGCTCGTCCGGAACAAGGAGCTGGCCCGGCTGGAGACCGACCTCGCCCTTCCCCTCGAGCCCGAGGACCTGCGGATGGGGGAGTGGGACATGGACCGGATCCGCCGGCTGTTCCGCTCGCTCGAGTTCCGCACGCTCCTGGAGCGCCTAGAGGACGTGGCCCGGTCCGAGAAGCAGCCCGAGGCCGCGGAGCTCGAGCTGCGCCGGGTGGAGGCCGAGGAGCTCGCCGTCCTGCTCCGGACCGACGCCCCCCTCGCCGTCCGCCTGGACGTCGAGGGCGGCGCGGTGCGGGGCGTGGCCGTCTCGCCGGGAGGGGGGCAGGCCGCGTACCACGAGCTGGCCGGCCTCGCCCCCCTGGCCGACTGGCTGGCCGATCCGGCCCGCCGGAAGTGGGTCCACGACGCGAAGGACCTGGAGGCCCTGGTGCTCCGGGAGGGGGGCGCGCTGGCCGGCGTGGCCTTCGACCCGATGCTCGCCGGCTACCTGCTCGACCCCGCCGCCGCCGACTACCCGGTGGGGGCGCTCTGCGAGCGGTACCTGGGGACCGACCCCACGGCCGGGGTGGAGGAGGAGGCCGAGGGACAGCTGTTCGACGGGGCCTGGCGCCGCGCGGCGGCGGAGGCGGCGGCGGTGGCGCTCCTGGCGCCGACCATGGAGGAGCGGGTCGACCGGGCCGGGCTCCGCCGCCTCCTGGAGGACGTGGAGCTGCCGCTCTCCTCGGTCCTGGCCCGGATGCAGGCCCGGGGCGTGGCCCTCGACGTCGCCTACCTGGAGGAGATGGCGGAGGGGGTCCGGGACCGGATGCGCACCCTGGAGGAGGAGATCCACCGACACGCGGGCCGGGCGTTCAACCTGAACTCGCCGCCACAGCTGCGGCAGATCCTGTACGAGGAGCTCCGCCTCTCGCCCGGCAAGCGCACGCCGAAGGGCCAGCTCTCCACCGACGCGAGCGTCCTGGAGAAGCTCCGCGACCAGCACCCGATCGTGGACGCGCTCCTCCGGTGGCGGGAGCTCGACAAGCTGAACTCCACCTACCTGGAGGCCCTCCCCCGGCTCGTGGATCCCGCCACGGGGCGGGTCCACACGTCGTTCAACCAGGCCGTGGCGGCCACCGGCCGCCTGTCGAGCTCGAACCCGAACCTGCAGAACATCCCGGTCCGCTCCGAGCTCGGCCGGAAGATCCGCCGCGCCTTCGTCCCCGGAACCCCGGACCAGCTGCTGCTCGTGGCCGACTACTCCCAGATCGAGCTCCGGATCCTGGCCCACCTCTCCGGGGACGAGGGGCTCCGGGAGGCGTTCGCCTCGGACGCCGACATCCACACGGCCACCGCGGCCCGGGTCTTCGGGCTCCCCGAGGACCGGGTGGACCCGGCCCTCCGGAACCGGGCCAAGATGGTGAACTACGGCCTGGCCTACGGGATGAACGCCTACGGCCTCGCCCAGCGGCTGGGGATCGTCCCGGACGAGGCCCAGGCCATCATGGACGCGTACTTCGCCCGGTTCCCCCGGATCCGGGAGTACCTGGAGCGGCAGGTCGCGAAGGCGGCGGCGGAGGGCTTCACCGAGACGATCCTGGGCCGCCGGCGGTACGTCCCCGAGCTCCAGCACGCGAACCCCCGGGTCCGGGACATGGGGAGGCGGATCGCGCTGAACGCCCCGATCCAGGGGAGCGCGGCCGACGTGTTCAAGCTGGGGATGCTCCGGGTGGACCGGGCCCTGGGGGAGGTCGGCCCGGACTGCCGGATGCTGCTCACGGTCCACGACGAGCTCGTGTTCGAGGTGGCGAAGGAGCGCGTCGAGCAGGCGGCGGACGTGGTGAAGGGCGCGATGGAGTCGGCCTACGAGCTCGCCGTGCCGCTCCGGGCCGACGTGGGCTGGGGCCCGAACTGGGCGGAGGCCGCCCCGGCCGGGCACTGATCCTTCCGCGCGACCTGCGTTGACGCGGTTCCCCGGCCCCGTCTACCATCGCTCCGCCCGCGGGAGTCCCCGCACCTTCCAGCTGCGAGCGTGCGGTGGGGCGTCCGCGTGCGGGAAGGAGCTGATCGGAGATCGACGACACGGACCGCGGGGCCGCCACGGCCCAGGAGGACTACACGCCGGAGGAGCTCGTCCAGGCCCTGGAGGCCTCCCTCCGGGACTTCAAGGAAGGCGACATCGTCGAGGGCGAGGTCGTCAAGATCGACCGGGACGAGGTCCTGGTCGACATCGGCTACAAGTCGGAGGGCGTGATCCCGGCCAAGGAGCTGTCGATCCGCCACGACGTGGACCCCTCGGAGGTCGTGAAGGTGGGGGACCGGATCGAGGCCCTCGTGCTCCAGAAGGAGGACAAGGAGGGCCGGCTGATCCTGTCCAAGAAGCGGGCCCAGTACGAGCGGGCCTGGGGCCGGATCGAGAAGGTCATGGCCGAGGGGGGCACGATCAAGGGCCCGGTGATCGAGGTGGTGAAGGGCGGCCTGATCGTGGACATCGGCCTCCGGGGGTTCCTCCCCGCCTCCCTCGTGGACCTCCGGCGGGTCCGGGACCTCCACCCGTTCGTGGGCCAGGAGCTCGAGGCCAAGATCATCGAGCTCGACCGGAACCGGAACAACGTCGTGCTCTCCCGCCGGGCGTTCCTCGAGGAGTCCCAGAGCGAGACCCGCCGGCAGTTCCTGGAGTCCCTCCGCGTGGGCGAGCGGCGCCGGGGCCGCGTGTCCTCCATCGTGAACTTCGGCGCGTTCGTGGACCTGGGCGGCGTGGACGGGCTGGTCCACGTCTCCGAGCTCTCCTGGAAGCACGTGGAGCACCCCAGCGAGGTCGTCCAGGTGGGCGAGGAGGTCGAGGTCGAGGTGCTGAACGTGGAGCTCGACCGGGAGCGGGTCTCCCTCTCGCTCAAGGCGACCCAGGAGGACCCCTGGAAGGAGTTCGAGCGCAAGCACCGGTCGGGCGAGGTGATCGAGGGGCAGGTGACGAAGCTCGTCCCGTTCGGCGCCTTCGTCCGGGTGGCGCCCGGGATCGAGGGGCTCGTCCACATCTCGGAGCTGTCGGAGGCCCACGTGGACGCACCCGAGCAGGTGCTCCAGGTGGGGGACACGGTCCGGGTGAAGCTGATCGACGTCGACGTCCCCCGCCGGCGGATCAGCCTGTCGATGCGGCAGGTGGGCGGGGAGGCCGTGGTGGCGCCGGAGACCGAGATCGCCGAGATCGAGGAGGAGGCGGCCGGGGCCGCCGAGGCCGGCGTCGTCGAGGAGGCGGCGGCGGGCCCGGCTCCCGGGCCGGCCCCCGAACCCCCGGCCGTCGAACCGGCCCCCGCTCCCGCCGCGGCGGCCGAGCCCGAGCCGCCGGTGGAGGAGCTCCCCCCCGAGGCGCCGGCCGAGGGCGAGGAGGAGGAGATCTCGCTCGAGGCCATCCTGGAGGACCTGAAGCGGCGCGAGGGGCGCGCCGAGTAGGCCGCCCACCCCGGTGCTCCTCGTCGGCCTGACCGGGAGCATCGGGGCCGGGAAGTCCGCCGTGGGGCGGATGCTCGCCGCCCGAGGGGCGGTCGTGGTGGACGCCGACGACCTGGCCCGGCGGGCCGTGGAACCGGGGACGCCGGGGCACGCCCGGGTCGTGGAGCGCTTCGGGGAGCGGATCCTGGCCCCGGACGGCTCGATCGACCGGAGGGCCCTGGCCGCGATCGTCTTCGCCGACCCGGTGGCCCGACGGGACCTGGAGGCCATCGTCCACCCCGAGGTCCTCCGGATGTTCGCCGAGGAGGCCGCCCGGCACCGGGGGACGGATCGCGTGGTGGTCTACGTCGCCCCCCTCCTGGTGGAGACGGGCCACGCGGACGCGTTCGACGTGCTGGTCGTGGTCTCGGCCCCCGAGGAGCGGCGGATCGAGCGGCTGGTCCGGGACCGGGGCATGACCCCCGAGGACGTGCGGGCCCGGATCGCCGCGCAGCTGCCGGCCGAGGAGAAGGCTCGGCGGGCGGACGTGGTCGTGGACAACGCCGGCTCGCTGGAGGAGCTGGAGCGGCGGGTGGACGCGCTCTGGGGCGATCTGCGGGCCCGGGCCGGCGGGCGGCGCTGACCCCCGCCCCGGGCCTGCGGCTATCATCGGCCCGTGCCGATCCGGGCGGTGTTCTTCGACGCCGGCGAGACCCTCGTCCATCCCCACCCCACGTTCCCCGACCTCTTCGCTGAGGTGCTCTCCCGCCGGGGCCACGCGGTCGACCCCCGGGAGGTGCACGACCGGATCCACGTGGTGGGGGAGCGCTTCGAACGGGCGGCCCGGAACCGGGAGCTGTGGACCACCTCGCCCGAGCGGTCCCGGGCGTTCTGGCTCGACGTGTACGGGATCTTCCTCCAGGAGCTGGGCCTCCCCGGGGACGACGGCCTGGCCGAGCTCCTCTACGGGGAGTTCACGGACCTGTCGAACTACCGGCTGTTCGAGGACGTGCCGCCGGTCCTGGAGCGCCTCCGGCGGGCCGGCCTCACGCTGGGGGTGGTCTCGAACTTCGAGGAGTGGCTGGAGCGCCTGCTGGAGCGGCTCGGCGTGGCCGGCTACTTCGACGTCCGGGTGATCTCGGGCCTGGAGGGGATGGAGAAGCCCGACCCGGGGATCTTCCGGCTGGCCCTGGAGCGGGCGGGGGCCGCCCCCGAGGAGAGCGTCTACGTGGGCGACAGCCCGACCTTCGACGTGGCGCCGGCCCGGGAGGTGGGGATGCACCCGATCCTGATCGACCGGCGGGATCGCTTCCCGGCGGCGGACGCGACGCGGATCCGCTCGATGGCGGAGCTCCCCGCCGCCATCGGGCTGGAGGACGCGTGAACCCCCCCGGGGACGGCGGCGTCGAGGTCCCCCCCGTCCGCGGCATCGGCGACCTGGACGAGGTCCTGGACAACCTCGGCGTGTTCCTGGCCGGGGCCGAGGAGCTCGTCCTGCTGTGCCCGTCGGGGTTCCGGCGGGTCCCGATCTCCCAGCGGGCCGACGCCTACCTGTCGATCCAGGCCCTGGGCCCGGGACAGATCGCCTACGCCCACACCCATCCCGACTCCGAGGAGTGGACGATCGTGCTCCGGGGGACGGGGGAGGCCCGGATCCACGGCCCGGTCCCGCTCCGCCCGGGGTGCGTCCTGGGGCGGGCCGCGGCCCACCCGCACGGCTTCCGCGCGGGGCGGGACCCGCTCATCCTGCTCTCCCTCCAGGCGCCGCGGCCGGGGGAGGCCGCCACCAGCTGGGACGAGCCCGGGACGACGACCGATCCCATCCGGTGCCCGGGGGGCGGGCGCTGCCGCCGGTGCCCCCGCTGCGGGGGCCACGCCGCGGAGGTCCTCCGGGACCGGTTCGCCTGCGAGAACTGCGCGTTCCGCCTGTAGCGAGGCGGCCTATCCTGCCGACGTGGGCGAGGAGCGGGTCTACAGCGTGGAGGACGCGAACGCCCTCCTGCCCGAGCTCCGGGAGATGCTGCCGCGGATCCGACGGAGCCGGCAGGAGCTCCTGGCGGCGGCGGAGCGGCTGGGGACCCTGGTGGCCGCCGACGGGGGAGGGCACGATGGCAGGGGGTACTGGTCGGCGCTGTCCGCGCTCCGCCGGGACCTCCTCCGGCTGGCCGAGGCCGGCGTCGTGCTCCGGGACCCGGAGACCGGGCTGGTGGACTTCCCGGCGGAGCGGGAGGGGCGCCCCGTGTTCCTCTGCTGGCGGCTGGGGGAGGAGCGGGTGGCGCACTGGCACGAGCCGGACGCCGGGTTCGGCGGCCGCCGGCCGCTCTGATCCCGCGGCGGCCCCCCGGGGGCCCGGGGCGCTGTGCTAGGCTCCCCCGACGCGGCGGATCGCCGCGTGCGTTCGCGGGGGGGAACCATGCGGAAGCTCCTGGTCGGTTGGTCGGCGCTGCTGGTCGCGCTCCTGGCGTGCGCCCCGCAGGACCAGCCCACGATCGGAGGGGGTCAGGCCACGGAGACGGCCTCGCCGGGGGCCACCGCGGCCCAGTGCGCGGAGCGGAACCGGGACGCGTTCGAGGCGCCCGGGGCGCTCACGATCGGCACCGGCAACCCGGCCTTCCCTCCGTGGTTCGAGGGCGGCACGGGACCCGGCTCGGAGTTCGAGCTGAACGACCCGGCGAACGGCGAGGGCTACGAGTCCGCCGTGGCCTACGCGGTGGCGGAGGAGATGGGGTTCACGCCGCCGCAGGTCGTCTGGGTGCCGGTGGGCTTCAACAAGTCGTTCGCCCCGGGACCGAAGCCGTTCGACTTCGTGCTGCAGCAGATCTCCTACACGCCGGAGCGGGCGCAGGCGGTCGACTTCAGCGAGAGCTACTACGACGTGAGCCAGGCCGTGGTGGCCACCGAGGACTCGCCGATCGCCGGGGCCACGACCGTCGCCGAGCTGAAGGACGCCACCCTGGGCGCCCCGATCGGCACGACGAGCCTCGCCGTGATCAACGAGGTCGTCCAGCCGACCGCCGAGCCGGCCGTCTACGACGACCTGGCCGGGGCCATCCAGGACCTCAAGGCGGGGACGATCGACGGGGTCGTGGTGGACCTGCCGAGCGCCTTCTACATCACCGCCGTCCAGCTCCCGAAGGGCGTGATCGTGGGGCAGTTCCCCCGGACCGGGGGCGAGCAGGAGTACTTCGCGATGGCCTTCGAGAAGGGGAGCCCCCTCGTGGAGTGCGTGAACCTCGCGCTCCGGGCTCTGAAGGAGGACGGCACGCTCGAGCGGATCGAGCAGGAGTGGCTGGCCGACAAGGCGGACGCGCCGGTGCTCCAGGCCTGATCCGGGGGGCGCGGCCCGGGTGAGCCTCCCCGCGGGCCCGCCCGAGCAGGGGCCCCTCCTGGCCCCGCCCCCGGCCGGGGACCGCCGGGCCCGCCTCCTGGGCGGGGGCCGGCCGGAGGGA